>JAFGAV010000023.1 GCA_016933515.1 Candidatus Aminicenantota bacterium | reverse complement strand
TGACCCCGTATTGCCGATATTTGTCAAGCCGATTTTGGGCTTATATGGCAGTCTCACCTTTATGGGTGAGACCGCACGGCCAAATATCACCTTCGGAATCCTCTTTATGGGTGATTGACGTCCTGAAATATAAAGAGGCAAGATATATTGCAATTGTGCGGGGTGGAGAAAATCCTCCCTCGAGTAGCGTCATTATTAGATAACCGGATTTGTCACAATGACAATAATTGTCGAAATGATCGCGATGCATAGACAAAGGGAAAAGAATGGCGTCTAATCTTGGGAATCTTCTCGTCAAGGAAAAGCTGATATCGGCGGACCAGTACGAAAACGCCCTGGAGTTCCAGAAAAAGAACGACGGCTCATTGGTCAGCGCCGTCACTTCCCTGGGATTCATCAAAGACGAAGAACTGGCCCAGGCGCTGAGCCGGATTCTCGGTTATCCGGTCATCGACCTCGATCAATTCGAAATTTACCCCGAGGTCATCAGCCTCATCGACGCCGACGCGGCCAAGAAATATCTCCTCCTCCCCATTCATCGGATCAAGACTTTTCTCACCCTGGCCATGGTGGACCCTACGGACCAGCAGGTCATCGACGACATCCGTTTCCGAACGGGCCTGAGCATCCAGCCGGTCATCACTCCCGAGTCGTCCCTGATGAAAGCCATCGGCAAGTACTACGGAGACACGGACGGGCAGACGGCCGGGGGTTTGGACAATGTCGTGGACCTGCTCGAAGAGGCCAAAGTGGCGGTCGTCGATGAGGAGGAGTCCGGCGTCAGCTTGAGCGAGGCCGACGCGGGGGCGGACGAAGCGCCCATCATCAACCTGGTCAACAAGATCTTCATCGACGCCATCAAGCGGGGGGCGAGCGACGTCCACTTCGAGCCTTATGAGAACGCGTTCCGCCTTCGGTTCCGGATCGACGGCATCCTCTACGAAATGCAAAGCCTGCCCATGAAGTTCAGGAATCCCGTTCTCTCCCGGGTGAAGATCATGTCCAACCTGAACATCGCCGAGAAACGGCTGCCCCAGGACGGGCGGATCAAGATGCGGGTCGATCTGGAAAGGGGGGGGCGCAAGGAAGTGGACATGCGCGTCTCGTCCATGCCGACCATCTTCGGGGAGAAGATCGTCTGCCGGATTCTGGACCGGGAAATGCTCAAGCTCGACATGACCCAGCTCGGGTTCGAGGAGGAGAGCCTGGCCATCTTCAAAAAGGCCATCGCTTCCCCGTGGGGCATCATCCTCGTCACGGGACCCACGGGCAGCGGCAAGACGAACACGCTCTATTCGGCCATCGCCAACCTCAACACGCTCGAGAAGAACATCCTGACCGCCGAGGATCCCGTGGAGTTCTATTTCCAGGGCATCAACCAGGTCAACATCCGCGAGGAGATCAGCCTCGATTTTCCCACCGCCATGCGCGCGTTCCTCCGCCAGGACCCGGACATCATGCTCGTGGGCGAAATGCGGGATCCGGCGACGGTCGACATCGCCATCAAGGCCGCCCTGACGGGCCATCTCGTTTTCTCCACTATCCACACCAACGATGCGGCCTCGACGATCATGCGCATGGTCAACATGGGTGTCGAATCGTTCCTCATCGCCGACTCGCTTCTCCTGGTCGTTGCCCAGAGGCTCGTGCGGCGCATCTGCAAAAAGTGCATCGAGCCCGACAAGGTCCCGCCGGCGGCCCTGATCGAGGCCGGGTTCAGCCCCGAGGAAGCTGAAACCGTGCAGGTCTTCCGGGGCAAAGGATGCGGCCAGTGCAACAACACCGGCTACCGGGGCCGGATCGGCCTCTATGAAATCATGGCCATCACGCCCGACATCCGGCAGCTCATCCTGGGCAAGGCGCAGTCGTCTGAAATCAAAAAGAAAGCCATGGAGCACGGCATGATCACTCTCCGCCGCAGCGGGCTCATCAAGGCCGCCAAGGGGATCACCTCCATGGACGAAGTCCTGCGGGAGACCGCGCGGGACGAGATCTAGGAGAGGTGCCCCATGGAACTCACCATGCACGACCTTCTGAAAAGCGCCGTCGACTTGGACGCCAGCGATTTGCACCTGACGACGCACGTTCCTCCCCGCGTCCGGGTGAACGGCAGCCTGAGGTCCCTGGACTGCGACGAGCTGACCGCCTCCGACACGAAGAACCTCATTTACAGCATCCTGAACGACAAGCAGAAAAAGCTTTTCGAGGAAAAACTGGAGCTCGATTTTTCCTTCGGCATCAAGGATCTGGGCCGGTTCCGGGCCAACATCTTCATGCAGAAGGGCGCCGTGGCCGGGGCGTTCCGCCGGTTTCTCCCCCAGATGTGGAGTTTCGCCCAGCTCGGTCTTCCGCCTCGGATCGCCCAGCTGTGCTTTCTCCCCCGGGGCCTGGTTCTGGTCACCGGGCCCACGGGCTGCGGCAAATCCACCACGCTGGCCTGCATGATCGAGCACATCAACTCCGAGCGGGAAGTCCATGTCGTGACCGTCGAAGACCCCATCGAATACTTCTTCACCCCCCGGAAAGCGGTGATCAACCAGCGCGAGCTCTTCCAGGACACGCTGTCCTATCAGAACGCGCTCCGCTCCGTGCTCCGCGAGGACCCGGATGTGGTCCTGGTGGGGGAGATGCGCGACCTGGAGACCGTGGAGGCGACGCTGCGCGTCGCGGAAACGGGCCACTTGACGTTTTCTACGCTCCACACCAACTCCGCCGCAGAAACGATTTCCCGCGTCATCGACGTTTTCCCGCCGCAATACCAGACCCAGGCCCGTGTCATCCTGTCCATGACCCTGGAAGGCGTTCTCACCCAGGCGCTTCTTCCCCGCGCCGACGGCCGAGGCCGGGTGCTGGCCCTGGAGATCCTTCTGCCCAACGTGGCCATCCGCAACCTCATCCGGGAAAACAAACTCCATCAGATCTATTCGCAGATGCAGCTCGGACAGGAGAAATTCGGGATGTTGACCTTCAACCAGTCGCTGGCCGACCTCTATTCCCGCGGCCTGATCACTTATGAGACGGCCATGAGCGTCACGTCGTTTCCCGAAGAGCTGACCGACATCGTCCAGCGCCGGCAGGCGTTGCCCCGCGCCGGCGGCCGCGGCGATCTCAGGCGATAGGAGGAATCATGGCCCTCTATGTCTGGACGGGGAAAAACAAATTCGGGGACGTCGTCCACGGGGAACGCGTGGCCCGCTCGGTGGAAGAGCTGAATCGCATTCTCCAGCGCGAGCAGATCCGGGTCCAGAAGATCGAGCCCATGCGGGCCGGCCTGCGCATTCCCTTCCTGAATGCGGAGCGGGTGAAGAGAAAGGAGCTGGCCGTCTACAGCCGCCAGCTGTCCGTGCTCATCGACGCCGAGCTGCCGCTCATCCAGAGCCTGAACATCCTCATCGAGCAGACCAAAAACCGGTACTTCAAGAAGGTCATCACCAGCATCCGGGAGGACGTCGAGGCCGGCGCCAGCCTGAATCAGGCCAAGCGGAAATTCCCCCGGGTGTTCGACGACCTGTACTGCAACCTCATCGCGTCCGGCGAACAGAGCGGCTCGCTGGACATCATGCTCCGCCGCATCTCCGAATACATCGAGAGGATCCTCAAGCTCCAAGGCCAGGTGCGGCAGGCCATGATCTATCCGACGGCCATCATTGCGTTCGCCGTCCTGGTGACCATCTTCATGATGTGGAAGGTCATCCCCGTTTTCGGATCGATCTTCACCGAGCTCGGCGCCGAACTGCCCTTCCTGACGTCGATGACGCTCGGCGCCAGCAATTTCGTGGCCGGCAACATCCTGTTCATTTTCTTGGGATTCGTCGCCCTTATCCTTGCCTTCCGCTACGCGCGGCGGACAGCGCTCGGGCGCAGGGTCATCGACCGCTTCCTGCTGCGCATCCCCCTGTTCGGCAGCCTGCTGGTCAAGGTGGCGATCTCCCGAATGACCCGGACGCTGAGCACGCTGCTGTCGGGCGGCGTGGCCATGCTGGAGAGCCTGAAAATCACCTCGACCACGACGGGCAACGTCATCATCGAGGAAGCCGTGATCGACGCCCGGCGCCAGGTTTCGGAAGGGCGGACCCTGTCGGACTCGTTCCGGGAAACGGGACGCTTTCCCTTCCTTCTGACCCAGATGGTCAGCGTGGGCGAGGCTACCGGGACCCTGGACGCCATGCTGTCCAAGCTGGCCGATTTTTACGACGAGGAAGTCAACGCCACGGTGGGAGCGCTGCTCTCGGTCCTGGAGCCCGTCCTGCTCATCGGCGTGGGCGGGCTGGTAGGCGTTCTGATCGTCTCCATGTACCTTCCCATCTTCGACCTGATGAGCCGGTTTTAAACTCATGCCCGTCGACCGCCGGAAGCTGCTGGCGATGATCGTCATCCGCGCGATCGTCCTGGCCCTGCTTCTGACGACGGCCGTTATTCTCGAGTCGACGGCCACGTCGCTGCGGTCCCTGACGGTCCTCTACGGCCTGGTCCTGGCCTACCTGGCCCTGAGCCTCGTCTTTCTGGCCTTTTACCTCTGGGCCGGGGGGCAGGCCGCGCAGGCGTTTTTCCAGATATTTTTCGATCTTCTCCTGGTCACCGTCCTGGTTTACATTTCCGGCGGCGTCCAGGGCTCGCTCCATATCCTGTACGTCCTGGTCATTCTGTCGGCGAGCTACTTTCTTTCGTCCCGGGCGGCTTATGTCGTCGCGGCTCTGGCGGCAATTTTGTTCGGGATGCTGGTGGAAGGCCTGTATTACGGGGTCATCCCCTATTTCCAGCCCGAACAGGCCCGGACCATGACATTCACCTCGACCCTTTCGACGCTCATCATTTCCTGGGCGCTGTTCTTCGCCGTGGCCTTTCTCGTAAATTCGATGACGAAGCGATTGACCCGCGCGCAGGACGAACTGAACCGGGTCCAGAAGGAGCTCTTGGTCAAGGAGAGCCAGGCCATGGCCGGGCGCATCGCGGCCCAGATCGCCCATGAGATCCGCAATCCCCTGACGGCCGTCGCCGGAGCCGTCCAGGTTCTGGGAAGCGGCGAGGGGAGCGAGTTCGAGCGCCGGGATCTGACCCGCATCGTCCTCAAGGAGACCGAACGGGTGAGCCAGACCCTGGAGCAGTTCATGGACCTCGTCGATCCGCGGCAGGCGGAGTTCGAGCCCATCGACCTGTCCGCTCTTCTCCAGGACACGCTGTTCATGATCCGCCGGAGCGAGGATCTCAACGGCCACATCGAAATCCGGGGCAATCATCTCCGCGGGCCGATGCCGTATTACGGCAGCCCCAGCCAGTTCAAGCAGGTCTTTTGGAACCTGATCAAGAACGCCCTGCGCGCCATGCCCTCGGGCGGCGCCCTGACGATTGATTTTGAGGACCGGAAGGACAGCGGGCTCCGCCTCCGCTTCACCGACACCGGCCGGGGCATGTCCGAAGAGGCGCGCCGCAAGCTGTTCGAGCCTTTCCAGTCGGGCTTTGAAAGCGGCCGGGGATTGGGCATGGCCGTCGTCCGGCGCGTGGTGGACGATTATCGAGGCCGCATCGAGGTCGCGAGCGACCCGGGCCGGGGAACGGAGATCATCATCGATCTGCCCCCCGCGACCGCGGCGCCGGCCGGAAAAGCGGCGGCCCGGCAGGAGAATTGATGGAAACCATCCTCATCATCGACGACGAAAAAAGCATCCTCGACCTGCTCTCGCTCGTCTTCCGCAAGGACGGTTTTCAGGTCAAAACCTGCTCCGCGCCGGACAAAGTGTTCGAAGTGATCCAAAGCGAGGCTTTTGATCTTCTTCTGTGCGACATCAAGATGCCTCCCCTGGACGGGATGGACGCCCTCCGGTTTATGCGTCGGGAGAAGCCCGAGGTCCCGGTCGTCATGATGACCGCCTACGGCAGCGTCCGGCAGGCGGTCGAAGCCCTGAAGATCGGGGCTTCGGACTATGTCATGAAGCCTTTCGACGTGGAAGAGCTTCGGATCATCGTTTCCCGCGGGTTCGAGCGGCGCCGCCTCGCGGAGGAAAACGTCCTGCTGAAAAAGAGGCTGGAGGAGCGGGGCGGCCTGGGCCTGATGGTCGGGAAGAGCAAGGCCATGAAGGAAATTTACAGTCTGATCGAGCGCGTGGCCGGCACGGACACGACCGTTCTCATTCAGGGCGAGAGCGGCACGGGCAAGGAGCTGGCCGCCCAAGCCATTCACTCCCTCAGCCGGCGCAAGGACAGGCCGTTCATCTCCATCAACTGCGCCGCGCTTCCGGAGAACCTCCTCGAGAGCGAGCTTTTCGGACATGTCAAGGGGGCCTTCACAGGAGCGACGGTCGACAAGAAAGGCATGTTCGAGGTCGCGCAAAGCGGGACGCTGTTTCTCGACGAGGTGGCCGAGACGGCGCCCATGACCCAGGTCAAGCTGCTGCGGGCCCTTCAGGAGCGGAAAATCCGCCGCGTAGGCGGGACGGACGAGACGGCCGTCGACGTGCGCATCATCGCCGCCACGAACCAGGATTTGAAGAAAAGAATGGATGAGGGCCGGTTCCGGGAGGAGCTGTATTACCGGCTGAACGTCATTTCCTTCGAGATGCCCCCCCTGCGCCGGAAAACCGAGGACATTCCTCTCCTCGTCGGGATGTTCCTCGACAAATACTGCCGGCACATGGGAAAGAAAATGAAGCGTCTGACGCCCGAAGTCGTCAGTCTCCTGGAGACTTATTCCTGGCCGGGCAACATCCGGGAGTTGGAGAACGTCATCGAACGCATCGTGGCCATCGAAGATCGGGAGACGATCACGTCCGCCTGCCTGCCCGCAGAGATCGTCGCTCCCCGGGAAGACGAACAAGCCAAAGTCGTCCTCCGGCCGAATTTCAACCTTGAAACCCATGTGGCGGACGTCACCAAGCGCTACATCCGCGAGGCCCGGCGTTCCTCGGGCGGAAACCTGAAGAAAGCCGCCTCGATGCTCGGGATCAGCTATCGCTCTCTTCGCTACTTGATTGAAAAATACAAGCTCAAAGACATGCGCAATGGAAACGGCCGGGATCAGGTCAGCCCTTCGGAACGCCAATGAAGATGACAAATATCGACATAATTTGTCAATTTTCGGCTAAAAATAGCGACCAATATTATTGTGAAGGTTGCAAATTGTTTAATTTTAATGACTTGTATTTTGGCATAAAATTTGCTTTAGAATTTATCCCGGTATCAGCCTTCCGGGATGAAATATGAAACAAGGAGGAAATTTCATGAAAAAAGCAAAAGGCTTCACGCTGATCGAGCTGCTGATCGTCGTGGCGATCATCGGCATCCTGGCCGCCCTGCTCATCCCCAACGCTCTGACCGCCATGCAGAAGGCCAAGCAGAAAGGGACGATGAAGGACGTCGCCACGATCTCCACGGCTCTGGCCGACTACATCACGGACAACGGCTCGGGGCCCGCCCATAATGGCGCCATCGACGCCGCCTTCCAGGCTTTCGTGTCCCCGTTCTACATCAAGGTCTGCCCGATCAACGACCAATGGGGTTTTCCCTTCGAAGTGACTTCCGGTCAAGCTGCCGGGGCTGTCCGCGGCTGCAATATCACCGGCGTCGATGATTTCATCGTCCTGTCCCTGGCCCGCGACGGCATCGCCGACGGCGTTGACTACGACGAAACCCAACCCGATGCCGCCATGTATGTGGTCTCGACCATGGCCGATTTCGGCAACGACCTGATCATGTTCAACGGCAACTGGGTGCGCGCTCCTCAGACCAGGCAGTAATCACACACAATCGTTTTTACTGAAGCAGCTTTGCCAAAGCCGGGGGGGCGGCGGGTGAACCCGCCGCCCCCGACGGCGCTTTGGGCGGAAAAGAGCCCCCGACCCGAAAGGAGCAGGAGAATGAGCCGCCGCCGCCGACCGGGATTCACTCTGATCGAGCTTCTGGTCGTGGTGGCCATTTTGGGCATCCTCATGGCCTTACTGCTGCCGGTCATCCAAACCGCCATGCAGAAGGCCCGGCAGAAAGCGACGATGTCCGACATATCGATCCTTTCAAAGGCCATCCTTTCTTACACGACCGATCACGGGAAAGCGCCCACGAGCCCGGACGGAGCGATCGAGAGCGACGCGGAAATCATCGGCGAGCTTCTCTCCCTCCACATCAGGCCGTTTGTCATCGACGACCGCTGGGGCTTTCCCTTCCGCGCGTGGACGGGCGTGAGCGTCGCCGGCTGCTTCGGCATCGACGCCGGAGAAGTGGGCGTCGAGGACTTCGTCGTCCAGTCCGTGGGCCGCGACGGGCAGGACGAGGGATTCGTCTACAATCCCGCCGACTCCGAAGGCAATCTTTTCTCTATTCTGGACATCGAGGATTTCAACAACGATTTGATCATCTGGAACGGCTCCTGGATTCACGCTCCCCGGCCGGGGGGATAAAGCCCGCCCCGGAGCTTCGGGCGCCCCTTCCCGCAAGCCGAACCCATTTCCAAAATCGACTTCCTCTTTTATTCCATGGCGTTCTCTTTCTTTTCGCCAAGGCCGCCCAAAACGACCATCCCGGGATTTTCAGCCTTCCCGGCGCCTCTGCCCCGGCCGGGGGAGACTCCAGGACGATTTTTTTTGAGTGCGGCGGACGCGCCGCCGCTTTGGAAAGCGGCCTCATGAGGCCGCACTCCAAAGAAGACCGATGTTGCATCGGAAGAAAGATGACCGAAGAACGGGAACAGCTCTTGGCAGGTGAGAGTGTGCTATAATCCCGGCCGTGATTTTCAGGACGTTTTTGGCCGGCCTCGCGGCCGTCATGTCTTTGCTGATTGTGATCCCCATTCTTCTCGTTTGTTTCCTCCTGAGAATGCGGCGGCCGCTTTTCGCCTTCGCCAAGGCGGCCCTGAGCCTGATCCGCGCCCTGGCCGGCATCCGGGCGGACATCTCCGGTTTGGAGAACATCGACAGGAAGAAGGCGTACGTCTTCATGTCCAACCACCTGAGCTTCATCGACGGCCCTCTTCTCTTTCTCATCATTCCGCAGCCGGTCCGGGTCATCCTCAAAAAACAGGTCTTCCGCCTGCCGATTCTCGGCCAGGGCATGCGGTTTGCCGACTTTGTTCCCGTAAACAGAAAAGGCGCCCGGCAAGGTTGGAAAGCCGTGGACTTGGCCGCTTCCCTGATGCGGACGAAAAAACACTCGTTCTTGATTTTTCCCGAGGGAACGCGCAGCCGGGACGGACGGATGCAGCCCTTCAAAAAAGGCGGATTTTTCCTGGCCCGGGCCGCCGGAGCGCCTGTCGTTCCGGTGAGCATTTCGGGGACGTTCGCACTCATGCCCCGGGGCAGTCTTTTCATAAGGCCGGGCCGGGTCCGCGTCCGTTTCCACCCGCCCCTCGAGGCGGCGGCAAATAACGGCGATCCCGCCGAGCTCATAGTCAGGACCCGTGAGGCCGTCGTCTCCGGCCTGGCCGAGGAGGAACCATGGACTTCAGGGAACACATCAGGGAATTGACCGAGATCCTATCCGGCCTCGAGGCTTCGCTCCAGCCCGCCTGGGGGGAGGCGGTCGAAGCCGTGTGCCGGTGCTTGAAGTCCGGAGGCAAGATTTTGGCTTTCGGAAACGGAGGGAGCGCGGCCGAAGCCCAGCATTTCGTGGCCGAGCTCGTGAACAAGTTCTTGAAAAAACGTCCCGCCATTCGGGCGATCTCCCTGACCACGGACACGTCCATCCTGACCTCGGTCGGAAACGACCTGGCCTTCGACCGGATTTTCAGCCGGCAGATCGAAGCCCTGGGCGTCGCGGAGGACGTCGCCCTGGCGCTCTCCACGAGCGGCACGTCGCCCAACATCGTGAAGGCTGTCGAAACCGCCCGGAAAATGGGCCTGGTGACCCTGGCCATGACCGGCCTGGGGGGCGGCGCCCTGGCCGGGGCCGTGGACCACCTCCTGGCCGTTCCCTCGGCCAACACGCCCCGCATTCAGGAGGCGCATCTTTTTCTTCTCCACCGCCTCGCCCTGGAAATCGAGAGCCGGCTTTTCGCCGAATAACAACAGAGATTTCAATCTCTTCGGCTGAGGACTTCCTCCGGCCCGTTCGGCGCTTGCTCTTTCCAATCGATTGTCCAATGCCTGAGCGCAGGATTCGTCTCGAGGGCCCTGAGGGAGTCATTCCGCAGACCCCAAGACAAGAATTCGTTCCGGGGAATGAGGGGAAAGCTTAATAGCGTCTACGAAACGGAGAATCCCTGTCAGTCCGCCGAGCCGACGACGATTTTCTTGATGTCCGCCGCGCTTCCCGTGCCGCTGTTGAAGAGATAGACCGAAACGCCCTGCAGGAGGCGGCGCCACAGGTTTTTATGGAGCTCCATTCTCTCCGGAGAAGAGGCCAGGAGATGGGGATTGAAATACGGCTGGGTCTTCGCCGCGCCGAGGCTTTTTTTCAGACCCGGAATGTCTCCCGTTTCCAGGATCCGCAGGGACTCTTCCTTGTCCAATTCCACCGCCGCCGGAGAGGTCGGGTCGTTGCGCAGAAGGAACACCCAGCGAAGAGCGCCGTGCCGGGCGAAGGACGACGGCCCGCCGATCCAGGAGGGATCGAGCAGGCCGTGGCTCTCCTTCGAGGCTTTGTAGCAGAAGAGAGAGCCGCGATCGAGACGGCAGTCCTCTTCGCGCAGGCAAGCGGCGTTCTGGCAATCTTCCTTCTTGACGACGACGTTTTCGCAGCGGCTGCCGTCGAAGAGCGGCGCGAGCGCCGGTAAGGCTTCGACGGTGTTCGTGGGAATGAAAAGCTTTCGTTCGACGCTGTCGGCGGTCAAGCCGTTTCCCGTCGGCCGGACAAAGAACTGGTCGGTGGAATGGAGACGGAACCGCCGGTCGCCGAGGAGCTCGAAAAAGAGCTCGGTTTTGCGCGTCCCGGGAGGACCGACGAGGGCCAGGACGCGTCCGTCGTGCTCGGCGGCCATGCCGCGCACGCCGTGGCTGAGGAGCATCCGTTCCGCCGTGTCCATGACCAGGCCCAGGGCCAGGCTGCGGAGGGGTCCGTAGGCGTCGGTGTTGATCAGAACGCCGGTCCGCGTCTCGGAATTGAAATAGGCCCGGGGTTCCCGGCCGGCGATGCCGTCCACGGCATAGAGGACTCCGTGCGGCTCCAAACCGCCCTCGAGCTGGGCCGGGAACCAGTTTTCCATCCAGAAGTCGTAAAGATGGGCGACATTCGTTTTCAACCGGACGATCACGCCCTGGATGTTGGCGTTCCATTCGTAAACGTGGGCCGGGCCGAGGCGGTCCTCCATTTCCGCGGTCAGGGCGTCGCGGAGCGGGACGGTGACCGCGGGCTCGACGGGCACCGCTTGGCGGACGCGCGTCGCCGTGTTGTTCAGGGCCGCGGCCCGGGCCTTCCGCGACGGCTTGAGTTCGGCCAGGGCTTTGACCAGCCGGTCGAGCCCCTTCTCCAGGTTCTCCATGGATGTGGCATAGGACAGGCGGATGTGGTTGTCGGCGGCGAAGGCGTCTCCGGGAACGACGGCCACCCGGGCTTCCTTGAGGAGGTAGTAGGCCAGGCCGTAAGAATTCCGCATCCTCATGCCCCGGAATTCCTTGTCGTAAAACGACGAGACGTTGGGAAAAAGGTAGAACGCCGCCTGGGGCTTGAAGCACGACAATCCCGCCATGGACTGAAGACGCATGAACGCGTAGTTGCGACGCCGCTGGAATTCGGCGGCCATGCGCGACACCTCGTGCTGCGGCCCGCGGAGCGCCTCCAGGGCCGCCTTCTGGGCGATCGAACAGGCGTTCGAGGTCGTATGGCTCTGAATTTTGGCCATAGCGGAGATGATGTCGGCCGGACCGGCGGCGTATCCGATCCGCCAGCCGGTCATGGAATAGGACTTGGACACGCCGTCGATGAGGATCGTTTTTTTCTTGATGTCTTCGTCCAGGGAGGCGAAGGAAGTGAAGGCGAAGCCGTCGAATACGAGCTTGCCGTAAATCTCGTCGGCAATGACGAAAAGATCCTCGCCGCGCAGGACGGCGGCCAGGGCCTCGAGCTGGGCGCGGTTGTAGGCCGCCCCGGTGGGATTCGAGGGATTGTTGAGCAAGAGGGCCTTGGTGGCGGGCGTGACGGCCGCCTTGAGGGCCTCGGGGGTCAGGAGAAACCCGTCTTCTTCCCGCGTGGGGACGACGACCGGCTTCCCCTTGGCCAGGGTGACGAGATGAGGATACGTGACCCAGTAAGGAGAGGGGATGATGACCTCTTCTCCCTCGTTGATCAGGGCTTGAATGAGGTGGAAGAGCGAGCTCTTGGCTCCGGTGGAAACGATGATCTCGCCGGGGGCGTAGCGGAGAGCGTAATCGCTTTGAAGACGGTCGATGACGGCGTTTTTCAGCTCGGGGATGCCCTCGTTCTCGGTGTACTTCGTGAAATTGTCTTCGATGGCCTTGACGGCCGAGGCCTTGACGTTTTCCGGCGTGGGAAAATCGGGCTCGCCGACGCTCAGGTCGACGACGTCGATTCCCGCGGCGCGCATGGCCTTGGCCTTGGCCGAGATTTTCAGCGTGGGGGAGGCGCCGATCTGGTTTGCTTTCTCTGAAGCCATGATGAAGCCTGTGTGTCGGGACGCGGCTCACTTGGCCGGTTTGTCGTCTTGACTCTCGGGGGACAGCCTGTCCTGGAGAAATTTCTTGAGGTCCACGCCGGCCAGGGATTTCACGACCTCGGGCATCTGGGCCAGGATCTCGGCCACCTGGCCGGTGATCCTGGAGGTCCCCAGGCCCTTGTCTCCGCCGACGATTACGATTTTCTCGACCTTGCCCAAGGGCTCGGCCACCGCGCGAGCCAACTCGGGCAGGACCTGCATGTAAGTCTCGAAAACGGCCGCCTGGTTGTATTTGTCCCAAGCCGCGGCTTTCTTGGCCATGGCCTCGGCTTCGGCCAGGCCGCGCTGGCGGATTCTGTCCGCCTCGGCCAGGCCTTCGAGCTTGAGCGCTTCGGCCTTTCCGCGCGCTTCGGCCTGAATGCGGTATTCCTCGGCCTCGGCCTCGGCCTGGATCTGATACTTGCGGGCGTCGGCCGGCTTGAGGACGGTGGACTCCAATTCCTTTTCGCGGCGGCCGATTTCGAGATGCTCGGTTTTGACGGCCTCTTCCTTTTCGATCTGTTTGACCTTCGCCTCTTCCCTCTTGATTTCCTGGCTGAGACGGAACCGTTCGAGCTCGTAGGAAAAATCGGCCTGGGCTTTTTTCTGGTTGACCGCGACCTGGGACTCGGCTTTCTTGGCTTCGTTGTCCCACTGGGCCTTGGCAATCAGGGCTTCGGCCTGGAGCCGGGCGACTTCGGCCTCGCGGCGGGCCAGGGAGGACTTGACGACCGACTCTTTTTCGGTCTCGGCCTGGGCGATGGCCGCGTCGCGCTTGGCGGCGGCGATCTGCGGGCGGCTCAGGGCGTCGATGTAGCCCTGGGCGTCGCTGATGTCCTTGAGCGAAAAGGAGAGGACGACCAGGCCCATCCTATCGAAGTCGGGCTGCAGGGCCTGGACGACTTTCATCGAAAACTCCTGCCGGCCGCGGTAAATCTGCTCCACGGTCATGGTGCCGATGACTTCGCGCATTTTCCCTTCCACGACGGTCGCCGCCACGTCCCGGATGCCGTCCTTGCCCAGCCCCAGGAACTGCTCGGCCGCCTGGTGGATGGCCGGGTCCAAAGAGCCGATTTTCACCTGGCCCATGGCCTCGGCCATGAGGGGCACCCCGCCGTGGGTCAGGACTTCGGGCGTTTTGACGAACAGGGTGATGACGTCCATGGGCAGGCGGTCCACTCTTTCCACGAAAGGAAGGAGGAGCGTCCCCCCGCCCGGGCGGATGCGATAGCCCACCTTTCTCTTGGTTCCGTCCGGCATGGTCACGGTCCGTTTTCGACCTCCGGAAATGATCAGGACTTCGTTCGGGCCGACCTTCCGGTATTGGGTCGCGAAAAGAACGATGAGCAGCGCGATGAGGACCACCACGACGCCGATGAGGATGAGAAGAGTCTGCAGGCTCATGAAGACCTCCTGTGAAACGTCCCCCGGCACCGTCCGGGTTCCCATGAGTGCCCCGCCCCGAAATGCGGCGGAAATCACGTTATTTAAAGAAAAATCTTATCCGTTGCGGCGCGGGATGTCAAGCTGGGAGGGGACGGCCTCGAAGACTTGAGGCGGGACGGTCAGCCGAAAAGACTGTAGCGGAGGATGTGAAGGACGGCGGCCACGCCGTCTTTCCACCCGATCTTTTTCCCCTCGCTGTAATCCCGCCCCGAGTAGGAAATGGGGACCTCGTAAATGCGGCAGCGGAGCCGGGCCAGCTTGATCGTCACTTCGGGCTCGAACCCGAACCGCTTTGATTTCAAGGCGATCGCGTTCAGAATGTCTTTTTTGAAGACTTTGTAGCAGGTCTCCATGTCGGTCAGGTTGAGGTTGCACATCATGTTGCAGAACGTCGTCAGCATCTTGTTGCCGACGTAATGCCAGAAGAAAAGGACGCGGTGGGTCCCGCCCTGGAAACGGGAGCCGTAGACCACGTCCGCCCGGCCGTCGAGGATGGGTTGAAGGAGGGTTGGGTATTCCTTCGGGTCGTACTCCAGATCGGCGTCCTGGACGAGGATGATGTCGCCCGTGGCCCGGGCGAATCCCGTCCGCAGGGCGGCGCCTTTGCCCTGGTTGACGTCATGGAAGAAGGTCCGGACCTGGGGGTGCCGGAAGCGGCGCAGCCACTCCCGGGTTCCGTCCCGGGAGCAGTCGTCGACGACGATGATCTCCTTCTGCAGCTTGAGACGGACGGCTTGGACGCGGCGCAGGAGCTCGCCGATCGTTTTGCGCTCGTTGTAAACGGGAATGACGATGGACAGCTTCATAAAGGGCACCTCGGCGTCAAGAGTTCAGCTTTTCCTTGAAATAGGCGATCGTCCGGTCCAGGCCTTCCTCCAGCGAGACGCGGGGCTCCCACCCGAGCCGCTCCCGGGCCAGGCGGATGTCCGGACAGCGCTGAACGGGGTCGTCTTGGGGGAGGGGCTTGTGGATGATGGCCGAGCGGCTTCCGGTGCGCTCGAGAATGCGCTCCGCCAGTTCCAGGATCGTGAATTCGGAAGGGTTTCCCAGGTTGACCGGCCCGGTCAGGTCTTCGGACTCCATCAGCCTGTGCAGCCCGTCGATGAGGTCGCTGACATAGCAAAAAGAGCGGGTTTGTTTCCCGTCGCCGTAAACGGTCAAGGGCTCCCCGCGGAGCGCCTGGACGATGAAGTTGCTGACCACGCGGCCGTCCTTGACGGCCATCCGCGGGCCGTAGGTGTTGAAGATGCGGGCGATGCGGATGGCCACCCGGTTCTGGCGATGGTAGTCCATGGCCAGCGTTTCCGCCACGCGCTTGCCCTCGTCGTAGCAGCTTCGAAGGCCGATGGGATTGACGTGGCCCCAATAGCGTTCGGTCTGGGGATGGACTTCCGGATCGCCGTAGACCTCGGACGTGGAGGCCAGGAGAATCCCGGCGCCCGTTCTCTTGGCCAGGCCGAGCATGTTGATCGTGCCCATGACGTTCGTTTTGACCGTTTTGATGGGATTGAACTGATAGTGGATGGGCGAGGCCGGGCAGGCCAGATGATAAATTTTGTCGACCTCGACGAACAGGGGATGGATGATGTCGTGGCGAATGAACTCGAAGGCCGGCCGGCCCGCAAGATGGCGGATGTTTTCCTTGCTTCCGGAGAAACAGTTGTCGACGCAGATGACCTCCCCCCGCCGGTCGAGAAGGAAATCGCAGAGATGACTGCCCAGGAAACCCGCCCCGCCGGTAACCAGGATGCGGTTCATATCGGTTTCGGCCTCCCTTCCTTTCGTTCCGCGCCGAGGGATCGTTTTCAGTCCCCGTAGGCCATGAACATCCGGCTTTTTTTGATGAGGACCTCGCGTTGTTTCTGGACGATCTCCCCGATCCCCTTGTCCGCGAGCTGCATGAGCCCGGCGAGCGTCTTGCGGGAGAAGGGGGCTTTTTCCGCCGAGGCCTGGACCTCCACAAGCTGGCCTCGGTCGGTCTGGACGATGTTCATGTCCAGCTCGGCCGTAGAGTCCTCTCCGTAGTCCAGGTCCAGAAGGAGCTCCCCGTCCACGAAGCCCACGGACACGGCGGCCACGAGATGCTTGAGGGGCATGCGGCTGATGAGCCGGAGGTCCAGCATCCGTTTCAGGCAGAGGGACAGGGCCACGCCGGCGGCGGTGATCGAGGCCGTCCGGGTCCCCCCGTCGGCCTGAAGGACGTCGCAGTCGACGATGATCTGTCTCTCCCCGAGGAGCGGAAGGTCCATCACCGCCCTAAGGGACCGTCCGATGAGCCGCTGGATCTCCTGGCTCCGTCCCCCCTGCATCCGTTCCCGCTGGGTGCGCTTCTCGGTCGCTCGGGGCAGCATGGCGTATTCGGCCGTGACCCATCCCGATCCGGAGTTTTTCAGGAAGGACGGAACCTTGTCCTCGAGGGTGGCGGCGGCCATGACCCTAGTCCGGCCGATTTCGATCAAAGCCGAACCCTCGGCGAAATCCAGGCAGTCGGGCGTGATCCTGACGGGGCGAAGCTCGTCAGGAGCCCTGCCGTCCGTTCGTTGTTTCTTTTCCATGTTCGGCCGCCGGCCGTGACCGCCACCGGTCGTGGAACCAGAGCCAGGACTCGGGGGCGTCTCGGACGCGAGTCTCAATGATTTTAGTGCAGGCTTGCGTGATTTTCAACACATTCTCGGACGGAATTCCTCCGGACGGGACTTCGAGAGGACGGCCCATCCTAAGGACGTAGCCCCCGTCCGGACGGCGAAAGCTGAAGATGGGCAGGATGGGCGCGCCGGATTTCAGGTGAAAGGCGGCCAGGCCGGGAGTCGTGCTCGCCGCCCGCCCGAAAAAATCCACGAAAATCCCCTCGCGGCGGAGGACGTTCTGGTCGATGACGATGGCCACAACCTCGTTGTGCCGCAGGGCTTCCAGGATCGGCCGCGCGGCCTGGTGCTTGTAAATGACGCGCGCGCCCAGGCGGCGCCGAAGAGACAGGAGCTTGGCTTCGACCAACGCATTGTCCAGCTTGCGGGCGACGACATGGAGCCGGGCGATTCGGGATACGGCCAGGGATCCGATTTCCCAGTTGCCGAAGTGGCCGGTGAAAATCAGCGCGCCTTTCCCCTCCGCCAGGGCCCGTTTCAAATTGTCCCCGCCTTCCAGATCGGCGAGGGCGTCAAGCCTCCGCCGCCCGAGACTCTGCATTTTGACGAGGTCGGTCAGAACGGCTCCGAAGCGGGCGAAGGATTCGCGCGCGATCCGGCGCCGTTCGGCGGGCGGGATCCGCGCGCCGAAGGCGAAGCGGAGATTGTCGAGAGCCAGGCGGCGGTGCTGGGGAGAGAGACGGAAGGTCAGAACCCCCAGTCCCCGCCCCAGGGCCAGGCAGACGCTTCGGGGAACCAGCATGAACAAAAAGGTCAGAGCTTGGAAGGCTAGAAAAAGCGGAACGGCGCGCATCTTTTCAGCCATGAAAAACCCCTCCCGCCGCCCGGCGCACCGAGCCGATCAGCGCGTCGCAGGCACTTTCCTGGAATACCACGCCGATCCGGAGAGCGAACAGCGGCACGGCCCCCGGCACTCCGGAACGCCCGGCGAGCTTGACGGCGTCTTTTTCCGTGGTGACGACGACATCGGGCTTCAGCGCGCGGCAGCGATCCCGGATCCAAGCCCATGTACGGCTCGGATAGCCGTGGTGGTCGGGAAAAGCGCGTTTCTCCAAAAGACGCAGGCCGAGCTGTTCGAGCGTCCGAAAAAATCTTTCGGGCCCGGCCAGGCCGCAGAAAGCCATCGCTCTGGATCCCCGGAAGCGCTCAGGGGGGGCGAGCGGTTCGTTTTCGCCGGCCGGGCCGTTCATTTTCCGGAATCCCAGGGGGACGACCGAAAAGGCGCAGGCGAGAGGCCGCGGAGCGGATCGGCCGAGGAGGGACAGCGCCCCTTCCCTCGCGCTTTCGGGGAACAGGACGATGTCCGCGCGATTCAAAGCCGAGGGCGGTTCCCGCAGAGCCGCCGTGTTCCCCGGGTCAAAGAGAACGACATCGAGATCCCGGCGGAGTTTGCGATGCTGGAAGCCGTCGTCGAGAACGGCGACGTCGAATCCCATCTCCGCGGCCCGAAAGCAGGAAGAGAGGCGGTTCCGGCCGACGAACACCCCGGCCCGGGGAATCCTCACGGCGGCCAGGAAAGGCTCGTCGCCCCCGTCCTTCCAATCGCCGCACAAGGCTTTTCCGTCGGAGAGCACGCCGCCGCGCTTTTCCCATCTCCCCCTGTAGCCGCGGGTCACCAGGGCGGGCCGGAATCCGTCGTCGAGAAGGCGGCTCAGGATTTCCATGGCCATGGGCGTCTTTCCCGTTCCTCCCAGGGCGATGTTGCCGATGCTGACAACCGGCAGGGGCGCATGACGCGGCCGAAGCCATCCCCGGTCGTAGAAAGCGTTAATAACGCCCGTCACGATGCGGGAGAAGAAGGAATAAAGGACAAGCGCGGCTCTCATCCGAGGCCACTATATAACAACGGCCCGGAGCGTTCAAACGGGATTCGACGGACCGGCGATCCCCCCGCGTGCTCATCCCTGGAAACGAGCCCCCTTGAACCGCCTCGCCCAGAGGACAGATTCTTGTTGCTAAGAATAGGACATTTTCATATTGCTTCGGCCCGCCGCCCGCTTTACTCGCGCGCGCTCCTCTCTTATAATACGCTTCTCAGGAAACCGTCCGTCTTAAAGAGGAGGCCAACGCATGAAAAAACGCTTCGGCATCGGCTTAGCGGTCGTTCTGGCGGCGCTCGTCGCCCTGTCCTGCGGCAAACAGAGCCAGGTGAAAGGCATCGAACTGAAGGTGGAATTTTCCGAAAGCCCCTTGTCCGACAACCTGTTCGCCGACATGACCTATGAATGGAAAACCGGGCCGGATTTCGTGAAACTGGAGCGGGATTACAACATCTACGTTCATTTCTGGCACAAGGACAACATGCTTTTTCAGGACGACCATCTGCCCCCTGTGCCGACCTCGGAATGGGAGCCGGGCCGGGTCGTCACTTACACCCGGCGGGTCTACATCCCCACGTTCATCGATGAGTTTGACCCGCAGTTTTCAGGCTTCGAAAACATGAGGTTGTCCGTCGGTTATTATTCGCCCCTGGACCGGACGGGCAAGTCCAAGGCCGAGGTTTTCAAGTCCGTGTTCAAGGTCTTTCCCCCGCCGCCCGGCACTCCCGAGATCATTTATGAAAGCGGCTGGTTCGACCTGGAGATCAATCCCGAAGCCGTCCTCAAGCAGTGGCGCTGGACGGCCAAAGAGGCCCGCTGCGTGGTCGACAATCCCAGACGCGACGCTATGCTGGTCGTGCGGGGAGGAATGAATCTCGACCTTTTGAAGGAGCAGAAAGTCCTCCTCAAGATCAACGGCCAGGTCCTGGACGAATTCTCCTCCGAGGACGGGTTTTTCGAAAAATTCTATACGGTCCCCAAGGACATCATGGGCGATAAGGACGAGTTCTACCTGGTCGTCGCCACGGACAAAACGTTCGTCCCCGCCCGGGACATCCCCAATTCCAAGGACGAAAGAGAGCTCGGCGTCCAGATTTCTTTTCTTTATTTCCGTTGAGGACCGGCCCGGTCCCGAGGCGATCCCCCGTCTCGGGGATCAGCCGTCTTCGTCTTTTTTGGGAGCGATGCCTTCCCCGAGACGCGTTTCCTCTTCGCGGGCCCGGGTGTATTTTTCGAAAACGTCGGCGATTTCCTGCTGGAGAAGCTCGCGGGGCATTCCGTCGTCCAGGCTGTAAAACTGAAGCCACAAGGCGTTGAGCTTGAGCTCGAGAAGGTCGGCGTATTCCTTGGCTTTTTTCCAGCGCGTCTCGGCATCGGCCGCCGTCCCCGCGGCCGCACCCTCCCCGCCCGTCCCCGCCTGTTCCGTCGGCTGGACGACGGTCACGAAAGGAACGGTGCGGTCCGGAGAGGCCTCTGTGTCGACCGGCCCGCCTGCCGCGGGAAGGGGCTTGTCCTGAGACTCAGAGGGGGGAAGCGCCTCCGAGGTGACGCTGACCGCGGGCTTCTTTTTCAGTCCGGCCATCGCGTCGCTCGTCAGCACGACGACCGCCTTGTCCTTGAAGGCGGCCCGCCTCGCTTTTTCCTTTTTCGCCGCTTCGGCCAGATCCTGAGAGAACAAGGCCGCCGCCGCGGACACGAAGACCGCCGACCCGATGATTCCGATGCGGATTCTCATCGTCCCTCTTCAATATAGGCGAACACGGGCCGTCCGTCAATCTCCGCCGCCGTCCGAACTTCGACCGTCCGCCCGTCGGTTGAGATTTCGACCGCGCCGTCCAGGTCGGTCCGATAGATGCGGGCGCCGCATCGCCGCAGGCGCTCCAGGACCGCCGGCCCGGGCAATCCGTAGGCATTGCCCGCCCCGCAGGAAATGACGGCCAGACGGGGTTTGACCCGCTCAAGAAACTCCGGTGAAGTTGCAGTGGGGCTTCCATGATGTCCCGCTTTCAGGACGAAAGACTCGAGTGAGGATCCGCCGCGGAGAAGCCGGTGTTCCGTCTCCCGGCCGACGTCCGCGGCGAGGAGCATGGAGACCCGGCCGTAGGTCAACCGGAGCACGAGGGAGAGCTCGTTGTCGACCGTCCGAAAGCCGGCTTCGGCGCCGGGAGGATGGAGGACTTCGACCCGGACGCCCGCGACGGACGCGGAGTCGCCCTCCGTTCGAGAATGGACGGAAACGCCCGCCGGGAGCGTCCGGAGGAAACGCCGGCGCCAGGGGTCGTCCGACGGCGAAGGCGCTTCCCAGACTTCCCCCACCCGGAAATTCCGGGCCACGGCGCACAGCCCCTCGATGTGGTCCGAATGGGCGTGCGTGGACACCAGAATGTCCACGCGTTTCATCCCCGCCCTCCACAGGAAGGGCGAGACTACGGATTCGCCGACGTCGAAATTCCCGCCGGGCAGGCCGCCCCCGTCGATGAGCATTTTTTTCCGGCCGGGAAACTCGACGAGGATGCTCTCCCCCTGTCCGACGTCGAGAACGGTCAGCCGGAGTCCCGGGCTGTGCCGGGGCGGAAAAGGATGGAGGGACAGGACGGCGAACGTCGAAAGAAAAAGGATGAGGAACGCCGCCGACCGGCCTTTGCGTTTCCGAGGGAGGAGCAGGGCCAGGAGGAACACGGCATAGAGCCCGATGACCGGGGCGGGGGGGGAGGGCAGGCGATAGGAAAAGGGCGGAGTTTGTCCCGGCAGGCGGGAAAGAAACAGAAAAACCCGGACCAGGATTTCCGCCGCCCAGCCGGCCGCCTGGCCCGAAAGGGGATGGATGTGCGCCAGGATGAGAAACACGTAGCCGGAGGCCATGACGGCCGCCATCAGGGGCACGGCGGCCAGGTTGAGGACGAGACCGGAGAAGACCACGCGGTTGAAGGATGAGACGAGGACGGGGGCGACGCCCAGATGGGCGGCCAGCGAAGCGGCGAACAGCTCCCGGAGGCGCAGGGGAAGCCGGGGCAGCCTCTTCCGGATGCGGGACATAAAGAGGATAAGGGATGTCGTCGCGGCGAACGTCAGCTGAAATCCCGGGTCGAGGAGGCTCGCCGGTCTCCAGAGCAGAAGAATCAAGGCGCTCAGGGAGACGGAGTTCAGGGGCCGGACGTCTTTCCACAAGACCTTCCCCAACAAAAACAGCCCGGCCATGAGGACCGCGCGCAGCACGGAGGCTCGTCCCTCGACCGCAAGAGCATAGAAAACGAGAAAGACAATGAGAAGCAGCGAGGCCGGCCGGCGGGGTATGCGGATCAAAGCGAGCAGGACATGCAGAAAGCCCGCAAACACGGCGATGTGCGCCCCGGAAATTGCGATCAGATGAAAGAGGCCGGATTCCCTGAGGGAACGGAGGGTTTCCTCGTTCAGCCGCCCGCGTTCGCCGAGGAGGATGGCCTCCAGAACCGCGCCGGCTTCCGTGGGGCCTTCGCCGCCAGGGTCGCGGAACGTCTCCTCGATTTTGTCCAAGAGCCGGCGGCGGAGGGCCGCCGCCCAGAGTCGCGGGTCGAGCTTCGAACCGCAAGCCGCGCGCGTCACCAGAAGGGCGCTCTTGGAGAAGGCGGTGCGATGGAATCCGAGGATCTCGTGCCGCCGATCTGCGCCGGCCGGGCCGAAATTGCGGAAGCCCGGGGACCCGCTCAGGCGCGCGGAAACGCGGATCCTATCGCCGGGACGAAGCGATTTCAGGAAAAGGACGTCGGCCGGCGTCCCGCAGAGGACAAATACCCGGATCCGGCCGTTCAGGCGGTAGAAGCGCTTTCGATAGTGGAAACCGTCGACCCGGAGGGCAAGGTCGCTTTGCCCGGGTCCGAACGAGGGCGAACGAAAGAGTTGCCCCTCAAAATCCGCGTATTCCGGCAGTTTCAGCAGGCGCAGAGGATGATTTCGATACGCGGACTGCGCATCCTGGGAACGGAGGGCGCCCAGGAAAAAGGCGGCCGCGAGGACGCAGGCGGCGGCGGGCCCGTTGCGGCGCCGGCCGAAAAACAGCCAGCCGCACGCCAATCCGGCGATCAGAAGACCCGACCACAACGCAACGCTCCCCCAGGCGCTTCGCCCGCAGAGGACGCCGGCCGCAAGGCAGAGAACAACGGGCAGCAAGGGAGTCGGCATGTCGGGACGCCCGGGGTCCGGATTCAGGTGACCGGATTTTCCCGGTACTCCCCATAGACGGTCTTGAGGGCGTCGGTGATCTCACCCAGCGTGACGGGGACTTTGACCGCCTCGATCAGGGCCGGCATGATGTTGTCCCCCCGCTCGGCGGCACGGGCGACGGCCGCCAGGCGGTCGGCCGCGCGGCGGGGCGAGCGCCGCCGCCGCAATTCGGCGAGCCTCCGGCGCTGAGTCCGCTCGACGTCCCGGCGAGGGGCGAAGAGCGGAATGCGCGTGCGGTCGTCTTTGAGGCGGAAGCGGTTGAGGCCGACCAGGACGCGCTCCCCCGATTCCACCTGCTTTTGAAAGAGAAAGGCCGATTCCTGGATTTCGCGCTGAACGAAACCCCTCTCGATGGCCGGAAGCATGCCGCCCAGGTCCTCGATTTTGCCCATAAGGGCCGCGGTCTTCTCCTCGATGCGGCGGGTGAGGAACTCGACCCAGTACGATCCGCCCAGAGGATCGGCCGTGGAGGCCGCCCCGGACTCATAGGCGATGACCTGCTGGGTGCGGAGCGCGATCCGCACCGAGTCCTCTCCGGGAAGCGAGAGGGCCTCGTCCCGGGAGTTGGTGTGCAGAGACTGGGCGCCGCCCAGGACGGCGGCCAGGGCTTGAAGGGTGATGCGGATGATGTTGTTGTCCGGTTCCTGGGCCAGAAGAGCGGAGCCGCTCGTCTGGACATGAAAACGGAATTTCCAGGAAAGCGGGTTTCGCGCGCCGAAGCGCTCCTTCATCAGGCGGGCCCACAGGCGGCGGGCGGCGCGAAACTTGGCGGCTTCCTCGAAGACATCGTTGTGGGCGGCCAAGAAAAAGGAAAGGCGCGGGGCGAAGTCGTCGATCTTCAGTCCTGCGGCCCGGGCGGATTCGACATAGGCCACGGCGTTGGCCAGCGTGAACGCCAGTTCCTGAACGGCCGTGGCCCCCGCTTCGCGGATGTGGTAGCCGCTGATGCTCATCGTGTTCCAGCGGGGGGTTTCTTCGCGGCAGAACGAGAGAATGTCGGTGATGATCTTCAGGGAAGGGCGCGGGGGGAAAATGTAAGTCCCCCGGGCGATGTATTCCTTCAGAATGTCGTTCTGGATCGTGCCCGTCAGGTCGGCCCGCCGGATGTTTCTCTTGTCCGCCAGAGCCAGGAGCATGGCCAAAAGAACCGCGGCCGTGGCGTTGATGGTCATGGAGACACTCACGCGCTCCAGGGGAATGCCGCGCAGAAGGACGCCCAGATCGGGAAGGGAGCTGACAGCCACGCCCACCCGGCCCACCTCGCCCCGGGCCCGGGGGTGGTCGGAATCCAGGCCCACTTGAGTGGGAAGATCGAAAGCGACGCTCAATCCCGTTTGCCCCTGGGCCAGAAGATAACGGTAGCGTCGGT
Source organism: Candidatus Aminicenantota bacterium (assembly GCA_016933515.1). Taxonomy (GTDB): domain Bacteria; phylum Acidobacteriota; class Aminicenantia; order Aminicenantales; family JAFGAV01; genus JAFGAV01. The sequence goes on along the minus strand of JAFGAV010000023.1, from coordinate 2,979 downwards.
TGGATTCCTCCGCGGTTCCGAATCCGGCGTACTGCCGCATCGTCCACAGCCGCCGGCGGTACATCGCGGGATGAATGCCCCGGGTGAAGGGATAGACTCCCGGCGCGTCTTTCCGGAGCTCCTCGAATTCGGATTCGATGTCCGGGAAGGCGTAATGGTCCCTGATCGGGATTCCTGAAGTGGTGGCGGAAGGCGCCTTGTCCTTGTCCTGGCCGGTCATGGCTTGGCCTCCCCGCCGGCAGGCGGCCTGTATTCCCTACGGGGGGCGGCGGGAAAAGGCGGTCAGTGTCAGGTCAGCGGGACGGATTTCCTATTCCGGGTAATCCTTCGTTTTCTTGGAAATGTCCTCTTTTTTCTTGTCTAGAAAATCCTTGATGGCGCCGATTCCCTCCTGGGTTTTCTCCCGGACGACCTTAATCCCCTTTTCGGCTTCCTTGGTGATTTTTCCGTAGCCCTCTTTGGCTTTTTCGCTGGATTTGACCATTTCTTCCTTGAGTTTTTTCCGTGTTTCCTGGCCGCTGGCCGGGGCGAAAAGAATGCCCAGGGCGAATCCCGTGACCGTGCCCAAAAGGAAAGTGAAGAAGGTTTCCAGGGACGATCCCTTGCGTTCAGACATTGCGATCCTCCTTTCTTTGTTTCCATTTCCGCCAGACATACCTCAAAACGGGCGTCAGCAAAGGCCACCATTTGACGGCGGGCCGGAAAGCCCTGGCCGAAAGCCAGAAGGTCGTTCTCGAAACGTCGCGGGCGGTCTTGCGCGCCGCTTCGAGCGTCTGGCTCAGGATTTCCAGTTTGTCCTTGATGGTCTGGTCGAGGATCTGGAGGTTCTTCGCCAGCTCCCTGTATTCCACCAGGGTTTTTTCCGCTTCCGCGGCGGTTTTTTTGAGCTGAAGGGCCAAGACGATAAAAACGGCCACCGCAGCGACGCCGCACAGGACAAGGACGAGCAACAGCGCCTGATTGAGGGTTAAAGTCATTGTTTCCTAAATTAATGAAATCGGCCGTCTTTGTCAAATGAGCCGCCGCGGCGCTCCGGTTCTCGCCCGGGCCCGGCCGCTGTGTTTTCAGCGGACGGCACGGCGACGGGGGGGCGGATTTCGAGCGGAACGAAGCTCGGGCCGGATTCCGTTCCCCGGCGGTTTTTTCAGTCCCGCCTCCGGTCGGGGGGCCTCTCCAGGATTTTGCGGGCTTTGACCACGCCGAGCTCCCGCTCGATGCGCTCCAGGAGCAGAGGGAAATCTTCGCGGCGGCCCTCCTCGACCGCCGCCTCCCATTCCTCGAGAAGCGTCTGGGGCCGGAACTCGCGGGGAAGATGAAGAATCCTTCGGATGCCGCGCTGGGCGCGCCATTGCAGAATCATGAGCAGGACCAGGGAATAGAAGGCCACGTTGGGGCCGGGCAGCAGGCCGCTGAGGCCGGCCAGGGGGAGAACGAGCGATTCGGCGATCAGGGCCAGGAGATGGGATGTTCTCTGTTTGTGGAGAAACAGACGGAATTTCCGCCCGATGTGTTTCTCGTCCTCAAGTCCGGAACAAAAGACGGTCACCGTTTCTTCCCGGCCCAGTTTGGACGCGTTGGCGAAGGCCTGTTCCCGGCGGAGGACTCTCTGGGGCAGGAGCATGAGTTTTTCCTTCGCTTTTTCCCAGGCCTCGCGGGCGCGGCTGAAGCGGACGGAGGGCGATCCCGAGGAGTCGGCCTCGAAACAGCGATAGTGATGCCGGGAATCCTTGACGAAAAAAAGGGCCATGGGCCCTTCATTCTATCATCAATAGGAGAGCCGCCGCCATTTTTCCGGCGCGGCCTCATGGCGCCGGGCGTTGTAAGGGGACCCGCCCGAATTGCGCCGCGGCCGCGGCGAAGCATTCGGGGGAAAGCATTCGGGGTGAAGGGCGCGGGCCAGTTCGGCAAAGGCCTCGACCAGGCGGGGGCCGAAGCGCGAGGCCTTGTTTTCGTCGAGAGGAACCAGGCGGTTCCGCCGGACGGCTTTCAGGTGCCTCAGCCGCGGGTCGTTCTTGATCCGGCTCGCTGTTTCCCCAAAGACCTTTCGGCTTCCGGCCATCAGGATCAGCACATCAGGGTCCTCGGCCAAAAGCCCCTCCACGCTGAAAGGGGCCCAGGAGCGGCGGATGCCGGCGGCGACGTTCACAGCGCTCGCCTGATCCAGAATGTCGTGGACATAGCTTTGCGAGCCGCAGGTCCACAGGCCCTCTCCGGACAGGAGGAGAAAGGCTCGGACTCGGGATGCGCATCGATCCAAACGGTTCCTGACGCCGTCCATGTCTTTTTTCAATCGGAGGGCCAGGGCTTCGGCCTCCGTTTGTTTCCCCGTGACGGCTCCGATTCGGGAGACGAGGGCAGGCAGGTGCTCCATCTTGCTCCCTGCGTCCAGGACGAAAACCGGGAGCCCCAAATCCCGCAATTTCCGAACGGCCTCGAGAGGATTCCCTCTGTAGGCCAGGACGAGGTCGGGTTCGAGCGATTGGATTTTCTCCAGGTCGGGATCGGCCAGGCCGCCGATTTTCTCCACGGCCGACGCTTCGGCGGGGAAATCGCAGTAGCGGGTGACGCCCACGACGTTCTCTCCCAGTCGCAGGGCGAACAGGATTTCCGTGACGTTGGGGGCCAGGGAGACGATGCGCCGGGGCGGCGCCCCCAGACGGAATTCATGGCCCAGATCGTCCTTGACGACCTGGGGATTCCGCGCTCCCGAGACCGAAGAAACGAGGACAAGCGAAAGCGCGCCCAGCAAGAGAGCGCCGAAGAACGGATGGATCGCGGATCGGCTCAACGTTTGTTCATTCTTGGACAGAACCAGCGGGAAGTCAAGGCGGCGCTTTATCCCGGCGTGTCGATCCCGGCGATTTCATTTCATTTAGAAACATCAGGAGAGCGGAAGGGCCTCGGCGCCTGGCGCGGTTCGAATCGCGGCGGAAGCTCCGGGTTTCTCAGTCGGCTTCGCGATACGCTCCCCTTCGGGGA
>JAFGAV010000022.1 GCA_016933515.1 Candidatus Aminicenantota bacterium | reverse complement strand
TCGAAGCGCCCCTGAGCTCTACTTCTTCTGCCGGTCGATGTAATCGATGATGTTCCGGACCGTGCCCGCTTCGGGCGATTCCGGGTCGAGTTCCAGGAATTTCTTCAGATTCTCCCTCGCCTTATCCAGGTCGCCCTTGTTCAAGTGCACATAGCCCAGCTTGAGGTAGGGCTTGCTCCAGTCGGGCTTGATTTGGGACGCGATCTCGAAATAGGCGCGCGCTTCGTCAATCCGGCCCTCGGAGAAATAGATCTCGCCGACGTTGTAGGCCAGGGACTCGTCCTTGGAATAGATCTCCACGGACTTCTTGAAACACTCCTGGGCCGCCTCGATGTCGTTTTCCTTCAAGTAAGTCTCTCCCGAAGCGGCCAGGGTCTTGGCGGCCAGCTCGTTGCCTTGAAGGTCTTCGGTCTCATCCTTTATCGCCGTCATGACAAGCTCATATTCCTCCCGGGCCTCGGCCAAGGCCCCCTTTTCCTTGAGGGCGTTCCCGATGTTGAAATGGATCTGATACGCCTTGGGATTCGCCTCGAGAAACCGCCGGAAGGCGGCGATGGCCTCGTCGAACTTCTTCTCCGCGAACAGCGCGTTCCCCTGCTCGAACAGGGCAAAGCTTGATTCGTCCTCGATCGCCGATTCCTCCGAGGGTTTGGCCTTTTTGAGGATGAAGTCGACGTCGGGATTCCTCTCCATCTGCCTGACGTTCACATCCTGAAACCCTCCCACATACCCCTCGGCCCGGGCCTCAACGCGCCACGTGCCGGTCCCCAGTCCCAGGATCACCCATTCCCCCTTCTCATCAGTCCGGGCTTCGAAAACGAGGGATTCGTGCCTTGGGCTCGTGATTTTTATCTCGGCGCCCGCCAGGGGCGTCCCTTCTTCGGCCACGACCTTCCCGGTGAGCCGCCCTTCGCCGCGGCCGGCTTGAGCTAAGGCGCAGGCCGCGACGGCCAAAAAGAGCCCCAAGGCCGCCGCGGCTTGGGACAGAGACAATCTCTTCATGGGTACCTCCCGACAGTGAATTCATGTCCCGGGTCAACGCCGTCCTCTTCCGGGGCGGGATTCCGCAGCCTCTGCTGAGCCCGGTTGATGATCTGCATGGCCCGGGTATCGGGTCTCACCAAGGTGTATTCGCCGTCACCATTGGCGTCGACAAACACAAGCTGAATTTGATGTCGGGTCAAATAGTTCCAGGCTTCATAAGAACGGGCGTCGGCGTATTTGCCGACGGGCTCGGAGATGATTTCATCCGGCGGGCCGAGCAGGATGAGGATGCGTCCCCGGTCCTGGATGAATCCCTCTTTGCCTCCGCCCCGGAAAAGCTTGTTGGCCGTCTCGATCCGGCTCAGATACTCCTCCTGAAACTCGTTTTTCTCGGTCTCGGGGTCCGGGTCCCGTTTTAGCCAGAATTCCCGGATGAAGGCTTCCCGCTCTTCGGCGGGAAGCCGGAGGAACGTTTCGTCTTCTTCCTTGGTGATGACGTATCGGACCTGGGAATAAAAATCTCGGCTCTCCGTGTTCAGGGCGCGCACCAGCCTCATGGTTTCGCAGGCCGGCGAAAACAAGACGGCCGCCGCCAGGCCTCCAAAAATCCAGGCGCTAATTCTTTTTGAGCGATTGGACAAGATTCCTTATCTCCTCTTGCCGGGGATTGATTTCCAGGGATTTTTCCCAGGCGACGAGAGCCTCGGCCGTGTTGCCCAGCCGGTAGTGGCACTCCCCGATGGCGTTGAGAATGTTCAGGTTCGTTCCCTGATGCTTGAGGGATTCTTGGTAATGGGCTATGGCGCTCTCGAAATTCCCGAGCTTCTGGTCCAGGCTTCCCAAAAAGCCGAAAAGCTCGCCGTTCCGCGCGTCCGTTTGCGTGTAAGGAACGAGAATGCCCTTGGCTTGAAGAAAGTTCTCCTCGAGAAAGAGCGCCCGGGCGTAATCCAAGGCATAGCGCAAATGCTCCGGCCGTCCCCGATGGGCTTTTTCAAGGAGAGGCAGTGCTCGGGCCGTTTCCCCCTTGTTCACGTATTGGTTGCCGAGAATGTTGGCCACCGCCGGATCCGAGGGCGCGGCAGAGCTCATCGTCACGAACCACGGCCGAGGGAGCGTCGGGGAGTGGGAAATGAAGAAATGCCCTTCTTTTTCGATCCGCGGCGTCTTGTCCCGGTCGAGAACGGCGACCCTGACGGAATAATGTGCCGGGGCAAGGCCCCCGATGTCGAATTCCTCGAAAACGTCGGCCGCGGCCCGGTCGGTCGGGAGCTCTCGCGTCCTTTCGCGCACCTTTTCCTGTTCCTTCAGGATGGAAATTTCGAGAAACCCGCTCGATCGAAGCTCCGGATCGAGGCCGTAAACCTGAACGTAGAGATAAAGCCGGTTGTCGGCCCGGCCGAAGTCGTTCCGCGGCGAAGGCACGAGCTGCAGGTCTTCCATGAAAAACGGCTTGCGGCTTTTTGCCTCCGCATCCCTTTTCAAGACTCTGTGAGCCAGGATGAGCGGTCCGATCCGAAGAGACCGCCCGTCGGGAACGACGAGGCTTCTTTCGATGGAGGTGAACTCTTTGGAGACCTTGTTTTTCCAGAGCAGGCTGAACCTGTATCCGCCCTCGACGAGCGGGAACATGTCCTGCGCGCCGAACAATCTTCCTTTGATCTTCTCGACCTCTTCGGCGCCGAATTGAAGGGGCCAAGCCCTTTCGAACTGGTAGATCATTCTCCCGTCCGCATCCGTCACCATGCCGCTCACTTCCAGGTCGGTGGCGTATCTGTTCCCGTACTGCTCGATGGACAGTCTTCGGGGCTCAAGGGAATAGTGGACGAAAAAGACCCCCGAGGGATCCCGAATCACCTCGACCAGCGCGTCGCTGTCGATGTAATTGGCGGTGTATTCGACCTCGATGATGTCTTTGTACCTGAGCATTTTTTCGGCGTAGGCCGTCTCGATTTTCTTCAGCGGCACGGAAGGGATGGTGGCCGAAACCAGGATGTCCGAAGCGAAGGACTGGGAGTAGGGATCGAACTGTTCCCGCGAGCCGGGAATGAGCGACAGGGCGACGAGGGCGACATTGGGCTCGACATCCTTCAGATACCGATAAAGAGCCGCCAGATTCGTCGCGTCTCCCATGTAGCCGGGGATGAGGCTGGCCGGGCCGTCCTTGATCGGCGAGTACAAAATGTAGTTGCCGATGCCGCTCCGCTTGTAGAAAACGACATGGAACGACGGGGGAAGACCGAGTTCCGGATCCCCCGTGTAGGTCCAAACCTGCATGGGGTAGAGGCGATTCATGCTCTCGTAGTATTCGATGTCCTTGGGGGGGCCGAGAATGATGAAAATCCGCCCCATGTCCGTTCTCCAGCCCGCCCCCGTCGCTTCCCGGCCGAAATGGTGGTTGGCGTATTCGATTCTCCGGTAGTGCTCGGTCTTGAACTCATTCTCTTCCGTCCCGGGCGTGGGGTCGCGCTGTTTCCAGAAGGCCTGGATGAAGAGATCCCTCTCTTTGTCCGCCTGGAGCTGGAGAAAAACGTCCTTCTCCTTGGGGCTGATGATATAAACGACTTCTTCCTCCAGCCATTTTCTGAACCGCTCAGGAAGGTCCCGGACGGCGATCTTACCGTCCGAGCCGAGCGACATCAGGCCCGCGGACAAAAGAACGAAAGCGATGATGCGTCTTTTCATGTCGATGTTTTATGTTAGCACCGGACGCCGGGCGGCGTCAATGTTTATGGGGCTCCATGACGTTTTGTGCGGTCCTTTAGCGTGAGCCTTGGACCTCAGACTGGAATTCACCGCACAATGCTCATAGAGCCTGTTCATGGGGCCGGAGGGGGAGTCGGCGACGGGATCGGATTCCGGCGCAAGCGTCAAGACCTGCCGTGCTTTTCCGCCCGGGAGCTCATCATGAGGGAAAACGGCTTGAGCACCGGGATATTGAAACAGACGATCTTGATGATGGCCAAGATGGGAACGGCCAGAACCATGCCCGGGATGCCCCACAGCCAGCCCCAAAAAATCAGGGAAAAGAAAACGAGCAACGGGCTCAGGTCCAGCCCCACGCCCTGAACCTTGACCTCGAGAAGGCCCATCCCCTGGTTGATCAGATAGAGCACAGCCAGCACGAGAAGGGCCAGAAGAGGGCTGTCGAATTGGATGAAAGCCATCAGAGCGGGCACGGCCGAGGCGAAGACGGCCCCCAGGTGAGGGATATAGCCCAGGAGGAACGCCAGGAGCCCGAAGACGACGGCGAAATCCAAGCCCAGAATCATGAGAAACGCCGTGGTCAGCAGTCCGGTGACGAGGTTGACCGCCGTCTTGATGACCAGATACCTCTGGACCTGATGGGTGATGTGCTCCACGATGCCCCGGATTTGCCTGGCCTGCTCTTTCGTGTAGGCCACATTGGCCTTGGCCCTCAGGTTTCCCTGGCCGGCCAGGATAAAAATAAGGAAAAGAAAAACCAGCACCAGGTTGGTCAAAAAAGAGAAAAACGGCCCGAGCGAGGACAGAAGGAAGGAGGCGATTCTGTTCGTGTCCAAGTCGGTCAGCCAGCCGAGCGGATCCCACTCCAGGCTGGTGATGTGAAACGTCTGGCGAAGGTAGTGGGTCAGGTCCTGAAACTTCTTCTCGTATTTCGGAATCTCTCCGGCGAAGCTCTTGCCGCTGGAATAGAAGAGAAAGCCGAGAAGATAAAGGATCAGGAACGTGACGAGCACGATGAGAACCACGGCCACGGCGCGAGGGACTTTGATGCGGATCAGAAAATCGAGAACGGGCGAGACGATGAAGGCCAGAAACAGCGCCACGAAAAAAGGAAAAAGCACGGGTTGGGCCAGGCGGAGGATGAGACCGATGATGAAGACGGCGACCAGCCCGCCGACCAGGAGGTTGAAATTCCAGCCGCCGTCCTTCGAAACGACCGTTTTGCTCTTGAGGGTTCGCGGCACGGCGGCTCCTGAAACGGCTCCCGCGTTCAACGCTCCGATTCGGCCAAGCGGCGGACGATTTCGTCCAGGAACTCCCCGACCGCTCCGGTCATCCCGTCCGGAACGCGCAACATCCCGCAGAGAAACCGGCCGGCGCGGAGAACGTAGACATTCCCCAAATACCTGTCCTTCCAATGGAAAGCGGCGTCCTCGTCCGGCGGGCTTCCCGCGGCGGCCGGCTCCGACAGCCGCCGGAGCATGGTCTCCGCCTCTTCTCCGCTTCGGCCGTCGATGATGAAGCACTCGAATTCTTCCTCTCCCCGGCGGTAGAGGGCCGTGTAGCCCGCTTCGAGGAAGCTATGGCCCAAAAAATTCCTGAGGATGAATCTCTCGCTGTTGGCGACAAGGCCCCGGCGGGGAAAGGCGGACAGGACGGAAGGGAAGCCGGGACCGTCTCCGGCTTTATCCGCTACGGCCCGGGAGGCGGACGTGAGAACCGACTCGGCCTCCGGGCCGCAGTCGTAGCACATGAGCTTGACGTAAAAACGGGCGGCGAGAAAATTCAGCAGCCCGTCTTCCAGATAACCCTGAACGCCGACCGGGACAAACCGTGATTCGGGATATCTCTCGGCGCTGTAGATGCCGAAGGCGTTCCGAGGCCGTCCCATGTCATAGATTTCGATCGTCAGCTCACCCGAACCGTCTTCTCTCCGAAATTGCCCGACCGCAAGCGCCTGAAAATCATAGCCCAGGTAGCTCTCCGCCGCGCCGTCGATGTGTTCGAACAGGGTTTCGGGCGAATAGGTCCGGATGTCCTCGGACGCCGTCCATCCCGAAAGCTCGGGCATAAGGCCGGCCGGACCCGTTTCTCCGCCGGCCGACGCGGGAGCGGGACCCAGAACGAGCGCCGCGGCGAGGAGCGCCCACACGATGCGCCGTCCCATGAAAAACATCACCATGGATCGCTCTCCTGTGAATCTCGATATACTATACCCGCGAAACGGATTTTCCGCAAGCCGGCCAAGCAGGCGGAACACGCCGCGCACATAAGACGAAACCGCGCTTTCTCGAGGTTTCCCTCTGGTTGACTCGGCCCGGTCAGAAGAGTATTTTTTGAATGATGCCTCCCTCCCGCGTCGTGTCGGTCAAAGCCGGAAACATCATCGGCCGGGACGGAGCCGTCGACCCCAAGCGCGTCCGCCTGGCCTTGGAAGCGGGCCTCGCGGCTTTGGCTGAGGCACCGGGAATCCGCGAAGCCCTGGATCGCCTCTTCAAGCGGGACGAGCGTTTCGGAATCAAAATCAACACCATCGCCGGCCCCGCCCTGTCCACTCTCCCCGAAACCTCTCTTCCCCTGGCCCGCCTTCTCCTCGAAAGCCGTCTGGCGCCGAAAAGCGTCGTCATCTGGGACAGGACGAACCGCGAGCTCCGGGACGCCGGCTACACGCTTAACCTGGGCTCGTCCGGGCCGAGCGTCCTGGGAACGGACACCGAAGGGTTCGGCTACGAGAGGGAGCTCGTGTCCCACAAGAACATCGGCAGCCTGTTTTCGACGATCCTCAGCCGCCGCGTCACGTCTTCGATCAGCCTGGCCATCCTCAAGGATCACGGTCTGGCCGGAGTCACCGGAGGAATGAAGAACTATTTCGGGGCCGTCCACAATCCCAACAAATATCATGATACGGGCTGCGATCCCTTCGTCGCCGAGCTTTTCGAAACGGACGAGATCCGATCCCGTCACCGGCTGACGATCCTCGACGCCCTCGTGGTCCAATTCCACCGCGGCCCGTCCCACCACCCCCGCTGGGCGAAAAAACTCGAGACATTCCTCTTCAGCCTCGACCCGGTGGCCGCCGACAGCGCGGGATGGTCGGTCATCGAGCGCCTGAGGGCCCGTGCCGGCCTCCCGTCCCTCGAAGAGGAAGGCCGGGAGCCGACGTATCTTCGAACGGCCGAAAAGATGGGACTGGGCGTCGCCCGAAGCGACGGCATCCGGCTCGTCGAGATTGAGGTCTGACCATGAAGCGCAGAACGTTTTTCCAAACCGCCGCCGGCGCCGGGCTGGCTCTGGGGACGAACGCCGCCCCCCTGTTGACGCATCTCGACGCCTTCTCCGATCCCGGCCGATTGTCGCACGTCGAAGCCCGGCATTACGTCAAGCTCCCCGATCGCGAGATCGAATGCCGCCTTTGTCCCCGCAATTGTCGGCTGGGCGACAAGGAGCGCGGCTACTGCGGCGTCCGGGAAAACGTCGGCGGAGTCTACCACACCCTCGTCTACGCCAAGGTTTGCGCCCTGAACAACGACCCGATCGAGAAAAAGCCCTTCTTCCATTTTCTTCCCGGCACATCGGCTCTCTCCCTGGCCACGGCCGGCTGCAACGTGAACTGCAAGTTCTGCCAGAACTGGGAAATCTCCCAGGTCCGGCCGGAGCAGGTGAGAAACATCGACCTCCCCCCCCGGGACGCCGCCGACCTGGCCCTCCGCCATCGCAGCCCGAGCATCGCCTACACCTACAGCGAGCCCGTCGTCTTTTTCGAATACATGATGGATACGGCGGCCGTTTCGAGGTCCCGGGGTCTGAGGAACGTCGTCGTCACCGGCGGATACATCAACCCCGAGCCGCTGGCCGAGCTCCTCCGTGCGGTGGACGCCGTCAAAGTGGACCTCAAGGGCTTCAACGAAAAATTTTACGCCGAGTACGTCCGAGGCCGGCTCGGCCCCGTCCTGGAGGCCATCAAGCTCATCGCCCGGAGCCGGACCTGGCTCGAGATCGTTTACCTCGTCATCCCCGGTTTGAACGATGACCGGGACGAGATCAGGCGCATGAGCCGTTGGCTCGTCCGAGAGGCGGGACCGGACGTTCCTCTCCACTTTTCGCGCTTCCATCCCATGTACCTGATGAAGAACCTGCCGTCGACTCCCCTGTCGACGCTGGAATCGGCCCGATCGGTCGCCCTGTCCGAGGGCCTGCGCTACGTCTATATCGGCAACGTTCCCGGCCACGAAGCCGAAAACACGGTCTGCCCTTCGTGCGGGCGGGTCGTTATCCGCCGCGTCGGCTTCCAGGTCAAGGACAACGAGCTGCAATCGGGGCGGTGCCGATTCTGCCGGCATCCCATACCGGGCGTCTGGACTTGAAACGCCGGCTCCCTCCTTTCGTTCTCGGCTTCCTGTCCCTGGCCCTGCAGATCGTCCTGCTTCGCGAATTCTTCGTCCACTTTCAGGGCAACGAGATGACCTACGGGCTGCTCCTCGCTTCGTGGCTCTTCTGGGGCGGCCTGGGAAGCCTCCTGGCCCACAGGCTGAAGGTTTCCTCCGGGCGGCTTTCGAATCTTTTTTGCCTTGTCCTCATCCTCTCGCCCGCCTGCCTGGCCGGGTTGAGACTCTCGCGCCTGGCCCTGGGGATCCTGCCCACCGAACTGACGGGCCCGTCGGCCATGTCGGCCTTCGCCCTGGCCTTGACTCTGCTCGTCAGCTTCCCGCTGGGCCTTCTGTTCGTGTCCGCCGTTCGCGCGCGGGGGGGCGATGCGGCTTTCGTCTACAGCATGGAATCGCTGGGAGCCGCCGCCGGCGGCTTGGCGGTTCATTTCCTTCTCGTTCCGCACCTTTCCAACTGGCAGGTGGCCGGACTCGTGGGTCTGGCGGCCTGGACGGCGGTTTTTTTCTTCGGTTCCGGAAAACCGCACGTTTGGCTTCGGGCCGGCGCGGCGCTGGCGCCGGTCCTGCTGTTCTTCGGTGACGCTCCCACGCAAAGGCTGTTCTGGAAGCCCTTGGCGCTCGTAGCCACCCGGGACACGCCCTACGGCAAACTGCAGGTTGTGGGCGCCGGAAGCGAGGTGACCCTCTACGTCAACGCCGTGCCTGTTTTTTCCTCGGGCGACGCGGCCGAGGCCGAAGAGGCGGTCCACTTCGCCCTTCTCCAAAGGCCGCGGCCCGAAAATGTCCTCCTTCTCGGGGGAGGAGCGGGAGGAGGAATTGAAGAAGCCCTCAAGCATCCCGGGGGGATTCTGGATTACGTCGAACTTGACCCGGAAATCATCCGTTTATCGGAAAGAATCCTTCCTCCGGAAAAAACTGCGGTTTTCCTGAATCCACGGGTTTCCATTCATTACCGGGACGGCCGGGCGTATTTGGCCGAAACCCCGAAACGCTATGATGCCATTCTCCTCAACCTCCCCGAACCGTCCACCGCCCAGCTGAACCGGTACTACACGCTCGAATTTTTCCAATCGGCCGCCCGAAGACTCGCTCCCGACGGCGTTTTGTCCTTTCGCATCCCGTCGTCGGAAATCTACATCAGCCCCGCCCGAGCGCGATATCTCGCCTCCCTGCGGAGCACGCTTTCGGCGGTTTTTCCCGAAACGGCCGTCGTCCCCGGAACGTCCAACATCTTTCTCGCCTCGCGGGCCCCGTTGAGCCTGGACGCGGAAGCGTTGAGCCGCGAAGGGGAACGACGCGGGCTTCGGACGACCTACGTCCGGCGGGAATTGCTTGAGGACCGCCTGAACCCGATGCGGGTGGAATTCCTCCGCCGTTCGATCGACGCCGAGCCGGCGCGGATCAATACCGATCTCGTCCCCCTGTGCTACTACTACGCCAACACAATGTGGGCCGCCCACTTCAGCGGCCCCGAAAGCCGGCTTCTGGAATTCCTGTCCCGGGCGCCCCGCGGACCGCTTGTCGGCCTTCCCCTGATCCTGGGACTCCTCGTTTTTCTCTTCCTGCGCCTGCGGGCGTCGAGGAGAACGGCGCTCCTCGCCCCCCTGGCTCTTCTCGGATTTTCCGGCATCGCCGTAGAGGTCTTTGTCGTTCTTCGTTTCCAGACGCTCTACGGAGCGGCCTACGGAAGCGTGGCGCTTCTCCTGGCCTTCTTCATGGCCGGACTGGGAATCGGGTCGCGGCTGAGCCGCAGCCCGATCCGAGCCTCCCGCAAGGGCCTGCTCCTTTGCCAGGCCGCCCTGACGGCCTTTCCCGGACTGGCGGTTCTCTTTCTCCCTTTCCGCGCGCCGAAAATCGTGCTGTTCCTGGCGCTGTTCCTCTACGGCGCCGCCGGCGGCGCCTTTTTCGTCCAGGCCAACCGGCTGACCATCCTCAAAGAAAAAGACCATGGAACGGGCTACGGTCTGGACCTCCTCGGCTCCTTCCTCGGGGCGGCGGCGGTTTCGACCGTTTTCCTTCCGCTGGCCGGACTGATGCCGACCGCGCTCCTTCTCCTGGGCCTGAATCTTATCGCCTTCCTGTTCCTGAGTTCCCTTCCCGAACGCTCTTCGTCCCGGACGGCGCTTTCCCGCCCTTAGAAGCCCGCCCTTACCTTGACAGGCCCCTATGATTGTGATTAACTGACTCTTCATGTTTTGGAAGGCCGCCGGGAAGGGCCTTCACGGTCTCAAAAAAGGGTAGAGCGCATGCGTACAGATATTTCCAGAAAAAAAATCCGCAACGCTTTCGTCGAAAAAGTCGAGGAGCTGAGCGGGCAAAATCTTCTGGCGTGTTACCAGTGCGGCAAGTGTTCGGCCGGCTGCCCTCAGGCCGATCGGATGGACCTCCTCCCCAACCAGGTCATCCGCCTGGCTCAGCTGGGAGAACAGGAGGATCTCTTCAATTGCCGGACCATCTGGGTGTGCGCCTCATGCATGACCTGCAATGTCCGCTGCCCCAAGGGCATCAAGATCGCCGAAGTCATGGAAGCCATCCGCCAAATCATGCTCCGCAAGCGCAAGGACCACATCCTCATCGAAAAGCTGTCGGCCGAGGAACGGGAATCGGTCCCGCCCATCGCCCTGATCTCAAGCTTTCGAAAGTCCACTTCCTGACGGCCGCGCGGAAATGAATCCTGAAGACATCACTCCCCGGAGATGAGGCACGCATGAAGACCATCGCCTATTATCCCGGCTGCACGCTGAAAAATACGGCCAAAAACTTCGAGGATTCCGCCCTATGCGCTCTCGACCGGCTGGGATACGAAGCCAAGGAGCTTGCCCGCTGGAACTGCTGCGGGACCGTCTTCTCCCTGGCCACGGACGACCTGATGCACCACGTGGCCCCCATCCGGAACCTCGTCCGAGCCAAGGAGGCCGGCTCGGACACGATCCTGACCCTGTGCGCCATGTGCTACAACACCCTCAAACGAGCCAACGAACGGGTCAAGAACGACGCCGAAAGCCTGGAGAAGATCAACAATTTCATGGACACGGAGACGGTCAAGTACGCCGGCGATGTCCGGGTCCTGCACCTGCTCGAGATCCTGCGCGACGAGCTCACCTTTCCCGTCCTGGCCGGCAAAGTGGTCAAGAAACCGAACGGTCTCAAAGTGGCCAATTATTACGGCTGCCTGCTGGTGAGGCCCAAAAGCGTCGGCCTGGACGACCAGGAGAATCCCATCGTTCTTGAAGACCTCATGACCGCCTTGGGGATTGAGTCCGTCGAGTTTCCCTACAAAACCGAGTGCTGCGGCGCCTACCAGACCGTGGACGAACCGAAGGCCGTGGCCGACCGAACGTATCGCATCCTGAGCTCGGCCCGCCGGCAGGGCGCCGATCTGGTCACGGTCAGTTGTCCGCTGTGCGCTTTCAATCTCGACCAACGCCAGAAACAAGCGGCGCTTCTTTTCGCGGATTTCGAGCCCCTGCCCGTCGTCTACTTCACCCAGCTCCTGGCCCTGGGCCTCGGCTGCCCTGAGGACCGCATGCGCTTCGACCTCCATTACGTCGATCCCCGGCCGGTGCTGAAAAAGAAGGGAGTTTTGTGATGTCCGGCAAGATTTGCTACGGCGACATCAAACCCCAGAAGGGCGTCATCCACATCAACCGCGACCGCTGCAAAGGCTGCGGCTTTTGCGCGGAATACTGCCCCCGGGACGTCTTGGAGCTCTCGGAGGAATTCAACAAGAAGGGCTATCATCCCCCGCGCGTCAAGAACGAGGACGCCTGCTGCTACTGTCAGCTGTGCGAGGCCATCTGTCCCGAGTTCGCCATATTTGTCACACTCCACAGCGAGGAGGAAGAAGGTGAAAACACGGAAAGCAGACCCTAAGGGCGTGATGACCGGCGCCCACTACCTGGACGGGGACTTCGCCCTGGCCGAGGGCGCCCTGGCCGCGGGCTGCCGGTTCTTCGCCGGCTATCCCATCACCCCATCGACCGAGACGGCCGAACGCTTTTCCGAGCGGATCCCGTTCGTCGGCGGGATGTTCATCCAGATGGAAGACGAGATCGCCTCGATCGCCGCCCTCATCGGAGCTTCGTGGTCCGGCAAAAAAGTCATGACCGTCACCTCCGGCCCCGGATTCTCCCTGATGATGGAGAACATCGGCCTGGCCGCCATGCAGGAAGTGCCGCTCGTCATCGCCAACGTCCAGCGCGGCGGCCCGTCCACGGGCCTGCCGACGCTCACGGGCCAGCAGGACATGATGCAGGCCCGCTGGGGCTCGCACGGCGATTACCGGATCATCGCCCTGTCTCCGGATTCCCCGCAGGAATGCTTCGACCTGACCATCCAGGCCTTCAACCTCGCCGAGCTCTACCGGGTGCCGGTGTTCATCATGACCGACGAATGCGTCGGACACATGCACGAGAAGGTCGTCATCCCCCCGGCCGACGAGATCGACCTCGTCGAGCGCAAATGGTACGAGGGGCCCAAGGACGCCTACCGGCCCTATAAGCCCGACACGGACCTCGTGCCGTTCATGATCAAGACCGGCGACGGCTACCGTTTCCATACGACCGGTCTGACCCACGACGAGCGCGGCTATCCGGTCATCAACGCCGAAGTCCAGGACTGGTGCGTCCGGCACCTGATCGACAAGATCGACAAGAACGCCGAGAAGATCATCAAACTCGAAGAGGAGCAGGTAGACGGCGCCGAGGTCGTCGTCCTGTCCTACGGCATCACCTCCCGGGTGGCGATCAAGGCCGTCCAGGACGCCCGGCGCCAGGGGATCAAGGTCGGCACGATCCGTCTCCTCACCGTCTGGCCCTTCCCCGAGAAAAGGGTTCAGGAGCTGGCCGGCAAGGTCAAGGCCATGGTCATGCCCGAAATCAACATGGGCCAGGTGGTCAAGGAGCTCGAACGCTCCGTCGCGGGGAGAACCAAGGTCGTCAGCGTTCCCCACTGCGGCGGCGGGGTTCATGATCCCGACGTCATTTTGAAGGCCATCAAGGAGGCGGTGAAATGAGCCCCGAAGCCAAAAATCCCATCGAAAACTTCCTGCGCATGGACCGGATCCCCCATATCTGGTGCTCCGGCTGCGGGATCGGCACCGTGGTCTCCTCGTTCGCCGACGCCCTGGAAAAAAGCCGTCTCGATCTGGACAAAGTGGCCATCGTCTCGGGCATCGGCTGCACGGGGCGCGTGGCCGGCTATGTCAAGCTCGACTCTTTTCACACCACCCACGGCCGGGCCATCCCCTTCGCCACAGGCCTGAAGCTCGGCAATCCCGAGCTCAAGGTCGTGGTTTTCAGCGGCGACGGAGACATCTTCGGCATCGGCGGCAATCATTTCATCCACGCCTGCCGCCGCAACATGGACCTGGTCGTCATCTGCGTCAACAATTTCAACTACGCCATGACCGGCGGACAGGTCGCGCCCACCTCGCCCGAGAAGGCCAACCTTTCCACGGCGCCCTACGGCAACTTCGAATACCCGTTCAACGTGCCCTACCTGGCCGAGGCCTGCGGAGCGACTTACGTCGCCCGCTGGACGGTTCTCCACATGCGCCAGGTCACGACCTCGATCCTCGAAGCCTTGAACCACAAGGGCCTGTCCCTTATCGAGGTCATCACCCCGTGCGTGACCCTTTACGCCCGCCGTAACCGCCTGGGCGACGGTCTCAACCTGCTCAAGTACTACTACGAGAACTCCGAGGTGCGGCACGGGGCCGACACGCGCACCCTGGACATCCGCTTCCAGGAAAAGATCACCTGCGGCAAGTTCATCGACGTCGAAAAGCCCACCTTCCTGGACTGCATGAACACCCACCTCACCAAGACGCTCGGCGAAAAATTTCGACCCTACGGAGTCTGACCATGACGGAAATCCGCTTCTCAGGTTTCGGCGGACAGGGGATCATCCGGCTCGGCCTCATCACCGGCAAGGCGGTCTCCTTGTACGACAACAAATTCGCCACCATGACCCAGAGCTTCGGGCCCGAGGCCCGCGGCAGCGCCTGCAGCTCCCAGGTCGTCATCTCCGAGGAACGGGTCCTGTACCCCTACATCACCCGGCCGGAGATCCTGGTGTCGATGTCCCAGGAGGCCTACGACAAATACGAGCCTGATCTCCGCGAAGACGGCCTGCTCATCATCGACAACGATCTGGTCAAGAGCACCGCCCCGCGCGGCTCGATCCGTCTGTTCTCCATACCCAGCACGCGCTTCGCCGAGGAGCTCGGCAACCGCATCATCGGCAACCTGGTGATGCTGGGGTTTTTCACCGCCGTCTCCAAGGTCGTCTCGCCCGAAGCCATTAAGAAAGCCCTTCCCGGACTGGTGCCGTCGCGGTTCATGGACCTCAACGTCAAGGCTTTCGACAAGGGCTACGATTACGGGCTGGAGGTTCTCGACAAAGCCAAATCCTGATCGGAGAAATCGACATGTCGCCCAAGAACGCGCCACGGGAGAAAAGGACGGGCGTCTTCGTCTGCCACTGCGGCATCAACATCGCCGGCACGGTCGACGTCAAGAAAGTGGCCGAGACCGTGGGCCGGCACAAAGGCGTGGTCCACGCCGAGGACTACGTCTACATGTGCTCCGATCCCGGCCAGAAGCTCATCGTCGAGGCCATCAAGTCCCAGGGATTGGATTCGGTCGTCGTGGCCTGCTGCTCCCCCACGCTCCATGAATCGACCTTTCGCAACGCGGCCAAGTCGGCGGGACTCAACCCCTATCAGCTTGAGATCGCCAACATTCGCGAACAGTGCAGCTGGGTCCACAAGGACAAGGACAAGGCGACGCGCAAGGCGATCCGGATCACGAAAAGCATCATCGAAAAGGTCAAGCGCAACGTCTCCCTGCAGCCGATCAGCGTGCCCGTCACGAAGCGGACCCTGGTCATCGGCGGCGGCATCTCCGGAATCCAGGCCGCTCTCGACGTGGCCAACGCCGGCCACGAAGTCATCCTGGTCGAGAAATCGCCTTCCATCGGCGGCCACATGATCCAGCTTTCGGAGACCTTCCCCACCCTGGACTGCTCCCAGTGCATCCTGACCCCCAAGATGGTCGAGGCATCGAAGCACCCCAAGATCAAGCTCATGACCTACAGCGAAGTCCAGGACATTTCGGGCTTCGTGGGGAATTTCAAGGTCAAGATCCTCAAGAAACCCACCTACGTCGACCCGGAAAAATGCACCCTGTGCGACGAATGCAGCAAGGTCTGCCCCATCGTCGTGCCCAACGAGTTCGATCTGGGAATGACCGGCCGGCGGGCGATCTACATCCCCTTCCCTCAGGCCATCCCCGCCTCCTACATTTTGGACGACAAGAGCTGCCCGTCCCTCTTCCCCATCGCCTGCGGCAAGTGCTACCACGTCTGCAAGCCCAAGGCCATCAACTACGACATGAAGCCCGAGATCGTCGAGGTCGACGTGGGAGCCGTCATCGTCGCCACGGGCTACGATCTTTACGACAAGGAAAACATGGCCGAATACGGCCGGGGCAAATATCCCGACGTTCTGGACGGCCTGCAGTTCGAGCGTCTGTGCTCCGCTTCCGGCCCGACCAAAGGCCAGATCATCCGGCCTTCGGACCACAAGGTTCCCAAGGAGGTCGTTTTCATCCAGTGCTCGGGCTCGCGGGATCCGGAACTCCACTGCGCCTACTGCTCCAAGATCTGCTGCATGTACACGGCCAAGCACGCCATGCTCTACAAGCATCACGTCCCCGACGGACAGGCCTATGTCTTCTACATCGACATCCGCTCGGGCGGAAAAAACTACGAGGAATTCGTTCAGCGCGCCGTCGAAAACGACGGCGTGCTGTACCTGCGGGGCAAAGTGTCCAAGGTCTTCCAGGAGGGCGACAAGCTCAAGGTCTGGGGCGCGGACACCCTGACCGGAAAAAAGATCGAGATCGACGCCGACATGGTCGTCCTGGCCCAGGCCATGCGGCCCGCCAAGGGCGCCGATGACGTGGCCAAGATCCTCAAGGTTCCCACGGACAAGGACGGGTTTTTGGCCGAAGCCCATCCCAAGCTCCGGCCCGTCGAGAGCGTCACGGCGGGCATGTATCTGGCCGGTGCGGCCCAGGCGCCCAAGGACATTCCCGAGGCCGTCGCCCAGGCCTCGGGCGCGGCGTCCAAGGTCCTGGCCCTGTTCTCCTCCGACACTCTGTCCCACAATCCGGTCATCGCCGTGGTCGACGAGGACCTGTGCAGCGGCTGCAAGCTGTGCATCGCCATGTGCCCCTACGGAGCCCGTATCTACAACCCTGAGAAGAAGATCGTCGAGGTCAACGATGTCCTGTGCGAGGGCTGCGGATCCTGCATCGTCGCCTGCCCCTCGGGCGCGGCCCAGCAGATCAATTTCACGGACGAACAGATCCATTCGATGGTCGACACCATCCTCGAAGAATGAGGCTTCGGCATGGAACATTTTGAACCCAAGATCGTCTGTTTCGCCTGCAACTGGTGCACTTCGGCCGGGGCCGACCTCGCCGGCACGTCGCGGATGGAATACGATCCCAGCGGGATTCTCATCCGGGTCATGTGCTCGTCCCGGGTCGACCCCCAGCACGTCCTGTGGGCCTTCCGCAAGGGCGCCGACGGCGTGCTCCTCGGCGGCTGCCATCCCGGCGACTGCCACTACGTCGACGGCAATACCAAAACCCTGCGCCGGATGATTCTTCTCAAAAAGCTTATGGGCGATCTCGGCATCGAGCCGGAACGGTTGCGCCTGGACTGGATCTCGGCGGCCGAGGGAAAGAAGTTCGTATCGGTCATGAACGAATTCACCGACCAAGTCCGCACCCTGGGCCCCCTGGAACTGGACGGACAGACTAACCCTCTCGGCCGGGAATAACTCCAGCCGAGAAAACCGCCCGATCTGCCGCGGCGATGCCCGAGGAGCCGCCCAAGCAGATGCTCACCGTTTACATCATGGGCAAGGCCCACCGCGTCCCGGCCGACGCGACGATCATGGGCGCCATCGAGTACGCCGGCTACCAGATCAAGCGCGGGGCCGGTTGCCGGGAAGGTTTTTGCGGAGCCTGCGCCACGGTCTGCCGCATGCCCAACGACTACCGCACCTACACCGGTCTGGCCTGCACGACCCTGGTCAAGGAAGGCATGTGGCTGTCGCAGCTCCCGGCCATCCCCACCCAGAAGCCCGTCTACGACATCGAGACCCTCAAGGCGGACGTGACCGCCTTCCAGCGGCTCTACCCCGAGGTCTTCCGCTGCGTGGCCTGCAACGCCTGCACCAAGGCCTGCCCCCAGGACTTGGAGGTCATGGACACCATCCAGGCCGTCAAGCGCGGCGACGTGGAGAAGGCCATGGACCTGTCCTTTGACTGCCTGAGCTGCGGCATGCGCGCCATCCGATGCCCGGCCGAGATCGTCCACACCAACGTCGGCATCCTTCGACGGCGCCTCTACAGCCGCCACCTGTCAAAGAAAAGCCAGGAGCTTGAAAAGCGGCTGAGGGAAATCCGGGAGAGGAAAAACGGATCAAAAAACGCGCCAGGACACTCCGGCCAGGATTTGGAGCCCGCCCAGCTCGACGCTGTTTCCCGGCGGAGAGTCCTTTTCAGCGGAGATAGAATCAGTGACGACCGAGCCGACTACGGACAGCCTTCCGAAAACGGGAAAAACCAGCGCGGCGGCGAGGCGGGTTCCGATCTTGCGTCCCTCGAAATCGATGTCGGCGGTCAACCATTTCTCCCGGTAGGAATGGTAGACCGGCCCCGCACCGAGACGAAGAACAAACCGGCCAATTTTCGGGGCCGCGACGAACATCACCGGGACGGAGAGACGTTCGAACCTCAGGGGATAATCCTCTCCGACTCCGATGAGGACTTCGGCCCGCCCCTCATCCCGCAGGCCTGTCAATCCCACGGAAACGCCGCAGCCTCGCTTGAACGCCCACCAGGCCTCAGCGGCAAAGATGAAGCTCGAGCCGTACATCCGGCGATAATCCTTCCCCCCGGGAGAGAACGATCCCCCCGAAAGGGAAAAAGAAAACTCCGGGCCGGCGCCGGCGGCTGAAGCGGACAGGCCAAGCACGAGCGCCAGGGCGGCCAGGCGGCGGGCTTTCATTTTCCCTCCGGCCTCAGGTCGAAAAATCCCAGATTTTGGCATCGAGAAGCGGAGGCGGCACCGCCGGCGGCCACCGAGGCTTCCCGGGAACGGTTGCTCTCGATTCCCGTGCTTCCTACGGCCGTGACGACGTAAAAATAAGGAATTTCCGTCCTGATGTTCCGATCCAGAAACGATGTCTCGGCGATAGGCGAGTCGTTGATCTTCGTGTAGCTGAGATGGGAAATGCTCGTCCGATAGACGTTGTAGCCGGCCGCATCGGATTGGGCGCTCCAGCTCAAGCGGGCGCTTTTCAGGGTGCTGAAAAGCGAACGGGTGACGATCGGCGCGGCGGTCAAATCCACGGGCGTCCGGGGCGCTCCTTCGCGCAGCGGCTGGGCGAGTTCGGCGAGTAGGGCGAGCGCCGCCCGGGCGGAGCCGGCGAAAAAGCCGAAGTTGAGCTTGTCGATCGTGTCGGCCGTCCGATGATAGTAGGGATTCTGAAGGGGGGAATCCTCGATGCCCAAAAGAGCCGCGTAGCCGTAGTCCCAGAAGGGAGAGTGGTCGGAGTAGATCATCGAGGCGTCGACTCTTTTTCGCGCCGCCAAGTCCGCGTACTGCGATGCGGCCGCCAGGAGCCGCTCGGCCAGCCATTCGGATGGAGTGTTGACGAACACTTCGAGGTCCTCGGGCATGACGTCGGCGTAGGCGACCATGTCCAGGTTGATGACGCCGACGATGCTCTCGCCGGCGGCCCGGGCCTTAGCCGCATAGTCGCGGCTTCCGTAAAGGCCCCATTCCTCGGCCGAGAAGGCGATGAACCGGACCGTGAAATCCAAGGGGAACGCGGACAGGATGCGGGCCGCTTCGATGACCACGGCCGCGCCGCTGGCGTTGTCGTCCGCGCCCGGCGCCAGAGTCAGGCGCGTCTCAGCCGGAGAAATCGAGTCGTAATGGCCGCAAATGATGATCATGTCGTCGGGATAGGTTCGGCCTCTGATTTCGGCAATGACGTTCCGGCTTTCGCAACCTCCGGAGAAGGTGAAGGGGTCGAACCGGACGCCGTCGAGTCCGAAGGACGAGAAGGCGGCACGGATGAAATCTCCGGCCGCATCGCAGCCGGGCGTGGTGGCGTAGCGGGTCTGGAAATCCTGGAGCGACTGGACAAGGAATCTCAACTCGGCCTCCGAAAGCCGGTCGACGATATGGGCGATAAGCGGATCCCGCAAAAAGGCGGGCGGCGCGGCCCATTCGATTTCCATCGGCGGCCGAAGGTAAGGAAGGACGGAGGCCGAGGAAAGCGGCTTGCGGGGAAAGCCGGGCGGGAGCATTTTGAGCGACGCGCCTTCGGTCGACCAGAAAACGGCCGTCCCGGGCTCGACCGCCACGGCCTGCCCCCGAGCCGAGAGTTCGCTCTCGGCCTCCGGCGCGATGAGGGAGACGAGAACATAGTCTTTGCCGTCGGCGTCGACGTCGAGGACGGAAAAGCCGATGCGGCTTGCGTCCAAGGCGTCCCGTTCTTTCCGGTCGGCGAGGGCGAGGAAACAGGTCTCGAGTTCCTGGCGGACATCGATCTGAAGACGTTCGAGCTCCCCCCAGACACGGACATCGTCCTTGGAAATCCTGATCAGGCTGACGGAGCGCGCCTGGGGAAGCAGGATGAGAAAAAGGAACGCGCAGGAGAAGAACGCCAAAAGCAGACGTTTCACGCTTTTCATGGACTTCATTCCAACACAGCCCGAGGCGGTCAGTCAATTCATTCCTGGCTCGTCCCGATGAGATCCCTGTCCGGCTTCAATTCCCTGATCGCCCGGGAAAGCACTTCCG
>JAFGAV010000002.1 GCA_016933515.1 Candidatus Aminicenantota bacterium | reverse complement strand
GTCAGTGGTTGAA
The DNA here is from genome assembly GCA_016933515.1 of Candidatus Aminicenantota bacterium. GTDB lineage: Bacteria > Acidobacteriota > Aminicenantia > Aminicenantales > JAFGAV01 > JAFGAV01. The sequence continues at coordinate 5,711 of JAFGAV010000002.1, read as the reverse complement.
AACGGCCATGAGCATGAGGCCCTTTCCCTGGAAAGAATTGTATCCCGCTGCAGCCGGCATGATCCCGCCCGTCTCGGGGTTCCAGAAGCCGATGAGGTGGATCTGCCAGTTGTCGTAGGTGCGCTGCCAGCTCAGGAAGCTGAAGACGTTGCGGCCGCGCCAGTCGTAGAAAATAATGGCCGACAGCCTGTCGAGGAGACCGAGCGGCAGGGAGGCGGTGGCGGCCGTGAAGTCAACTGTTTCGCCCTTGGCTAAGGCGCCGGGAGCGGTGGCGAGGGTGAGATGCTCGGCCAGGAGATGGAGTCCGGCGCCCAGGGCGAGCGTCGTGTCGGCGCCGACAGTGAGGAAGCGCCGGCAAGGATGGGCAAGGCCGGAGTAATGCTGATGGACAAGGGCGCCCTCGGCCCAGGCGCTCATGCCGGCGGCCAAGTCCCACTTGCCGTCGAGCGCCCAGCGGTCCTCGGGCGCGACGGAATCGCGAAGGGCGATCTCGGTCACGAGGCCGCGGCTGAGGTCCGCGCGGCGGCGGTGATAGGAGAAGCCCAGTTCGCCTTTGAGGAGCGGGGCCTGGAAACGGCCGCCGAATTCCATCGAGCGGCGCGCGGTCGGGCTCATCTCCCAGCCCTTGGGCTCGTCGTCGCCGGCGAGCGCCCAGCCCCAGGCGTTGGCGTTCCCGGGGAAGTAGTAGCGGACGAGGAGCCCCGTGACCCCGTCCGTCAACTGGAGGGGATCGCGGGGGTCAAGACGGTCGAACCACATAAGAGGCCGGAGCAGGACGGCCGAGCCGAAATTGATCTTCTGAAGTCCGAGCCGGGCCTCGAAGCGGGCCGAGGAGAGGCGCACCCAGGCGCGGTAGAGCTTGAGGCGCGAATCGGTCGTTGTTTGAGCGCCCCGGAGCGCGAACCCGGAGAAGGAGCCGTTGACCGAAGCCTCGGCGTCGAGGGTGAGCGCGGGAGAGAGTCCGAGCGACAGGGAGAGGGCGGGAATGTAGCGCAGGCCGAAGCCCAGGCCGGCGGCGGCGTCGTTCGCCGACAGCCAGGCCGAAGCCTGGCCCCTGAGATCGAGCTCGGGCGCCGCCGGCGCGCCGAGGGGCGAATCCGGAGACAAGGCGGCGCAAGCGGCGCGCGGCGCCATGAAGAGCGCCGCAATGACCGCGGTGAAGAGAGCGGCAGGGAGAAAGCGGCGGATGACTCCGTTCAACGCGGCCGAAAGGGATTGTCTGACGGTGAGTCCGGATCGCCGCCGGAAAATGCCGGATGCGGAGGGCGCCGCGGAGGCGTCGGGCGCACCGTTTGGGTCGATCCTCGCCTCTCTCATCTTTTCCCTTTGTCTTTAAGGATCCCGTAGAAGAACAGGTTCATGAGCTCGGCGCCGAGCTCCTTGGGCGTCGCGTAAAGACGCGTCAGCCGTTCGTCCGCGACCATGTCGGCCATGATGTTCAAAAAGGCGACGATGAACTCGGGTTTGATGTCCGGCCGGATGTGGCCCGCCCGCTGCGCGCTCCGGTATTCGTCGAGGGCGATTTTCAAGTTCTCTTCCATGCGGCGGCGGAGGAGAGCGTGGAGCGCGGGGTAGGGCGAGGCATATATTTCTTTGATGAAAGACGCGCTCATGTCGTCCGCCTTGGCCAGTTTGAGCTCGATGAACCGGCGGACACGCTCGCCGTAAGGAATCTTCTGAGCCATGATCCGCCGGTAGGATGCGGTTAATTCATCGATGAGCTTATTGACGACGGCCTCGGCGATATGGACCTTGTCCCGGTAATGCTTGTAGAACGTCATGCGGCTTATGCCCGCCGTCCGGCAAATGTCCCCGACCGTCGTTTTCCGGACGCCGAACCTGTAAAAGAGCCTCTCGGCCGAAAACAAGATTTCATCGGGCCGCGTCCGACGCCCGGAATTTCGTGTGTTCACAAGTTTGCCCATGATTTACATATTCTAATTAAATATACGATATTTGTCTAAAAAAGGTTTAAATATAAACGCGAAGTTGATCAACCGGACATGGCCGGGATTTTGCCCACAAAAGGCCGACTGACTCGGCAGCTCCTTATCGAGAGGGAAAAAGACATCTCCATCCTCTGGCTCCGGCCGTAAATTACGTTATAATCTCCCTATTCAGGAGGATTCAGATGAAAACAGCCGCTCGGTCTCTTTCGCTTTGGCTTTTCATGCTCGTCATCGCGGCTCCGGCCGTTTGCTCCCCGGCGCAAGAGCTCGACGCGAAAATCGACGGGATTGTGCGCGCGATCGGCCCGGACATCGTCGCCCTGCGCCGCGACATCCACGCCCATCCCGAGCTTTCGCTCCAGGAGACGCGCACGGCGGCCCTGGTCGCCGAAAAGTTCCGGGCCCTGGGCCTCGAGGTCCGCGAAGGCATCGGCGGCCGGGGCGTGCTGGGAGTGCTCCGCGGCGCGAAGCCGGGCCGCGTCGTCGGCTTCCGGGGCGACATGGACGCCCTGCCCGTGACCGAGGAGACGGGCCTGCCCTTCGCCTCCACGGTGCGCGTCGCGCACGACGGCCGCGAAACGGGCGTCATGCACGCCTGCGGCCACGACTGCCACACGGCAATGCTCGTCGGCGTGGCGACCGTCCTTTCGCGCCTCCGGGAGGAGATCGCCGGGACCGTTCTCTTCATCGCCCAGCCGGCCGAGGAGGTCGGAGAGGGCGCGCGCCGCATGCTCGAGGACGGCCTGTTCCGGGACGTCAAGCCCGACGCCGTGTTCGCCTACCACGTGGCCGACTTCGCTCCCGCCGGGGTCGTCGTCTACGTCCCCGGCCATGTCACGGCCAACGTCGACGAGTTCTCGCTCGCGATCTTCTCCGAGGGCTGCCACGGCGCGAAGCCCCACCTGTGCGTCGACCCGGTCTTCGTCGGCGCCCAGGTCGTCGTCGCCCTTCAGGCCATGATCGCCCGCCGCATCGAGGCCTCCGACGACACGGTCGTGACCGTCGGATCGTTCCACGCCGGGACGGCAAGCAACATCGTTCCGCAGAGGGCGGACCTGCAGGCCACGGTCCGGACCTACGGCGAGGACGAACGCCGCTCCGTCCGGGAGAAAATCGAGCAGACGGTCGAGGGCGTCTGTCGGGCGAACGGCGCCCGCTGCGAACTCGACTATTCCTTCGGCATCCCCAGCGGATACAACGATCCGGCGCTCACCGAGCGGGCCGCCGCCGTGGCCGGGCGCCTGCTGGGCAAGGAGAACGTCGTCCGCGGACAGGCGGGAATGGTGGGCGAGGATTTCGGCCATTTCGGGAGCGTGGCGCCGTCCGCGCTTCTTTGGCTCGGCGCCCAGCCCGAGGGCGGCACGGCCACCCTCCACGCGCCGACGTTCTCCCCGGACGAGGCGGCGATCCCGGTCGGCCTGCGGGTCATGGCCGCCGTTCTCCTCGATGCGTTGGGAAGATAAAAAAACGTCAAGAGGCGCCTCGTCCGCGGAAGCCGTCTAGCGATAAGCGTTCTTCCTGTGCTTGATATGAAGGATGCGGACGAGGCGCGCCTCATGATCGACGGCGAATATGACCCGATAGTCGCCTCGCCGGTATCGATAGAGCCCCTTGAACATTCCCTTGAGCGGCTTACCGTGAGCGAGCGGATTTTCGGCGAGGTGCTCTTTTACGGCGGCGATGATCCGGACCGCGTCATTCTTGCTCAACCGGCGCAGGTCGTCCTTGACGTTCTCGTTCCAGGCGAGCTCATAGGTCAAGCTCTTTCTCCAGCTCTTCGGTCGTCAAGTACTTGGCGTTCTTTTCGTTGAGCCTATCCAGAGCCAGATAGGCTTCTTCGTATTCGTCAAGGGAGTTTTCGATCATTTCTTTGATGAAGGACGTTTTGGTTCTCTTCGTTTTCTCAGAAAGGCGGATGAGGCGGCGATAAAGTTCTTCGGGAAGACGTACGGAGAGAATGCTCATGATATCCCTATGTATTACATATATGACATATCATACGTTTTGTCAAGAAAAAATTCGCCCCTTTTAAAGAAAGTCGCTTTTTGGGGTGCGGCCTTGCGCCGCTTTTAATTAAGCCGGATGTTGAACGGTTATTTTTTGCCTATGGCTTTCTTGACGGCGCCGATGACGGCCAGCAGAACGCCTCCGCCCACGCCGCCGCCGAGCACGCTGCCGATGATGTTGTTCAGGTCCAACCCCCCGCCGAACCCCGTTGTCCCCAGCCCGAGCAAACCAAGGAGCTGGGCGCCGAGTCCGCCGCCGACGATGCCGACGATGGAGTTGACGACTGTTCCCAGGGATAGCTTTTTAAACAATCCCCCCGCGACGTTGCCTCCGATAGCGCCGGACACCAGCTGGATGAGGAAGTTGACCATGGTTGCCCTCCTTTATATTGACAATATAACAACATAATAAAGAAACAACAATATAAATTCTAATGGTTCTCTTCCATTTTGTGGGAGGGAGGCCTGCCTCCCCTCCAAGTGCGTCAACCCGCCGTAGTCAAGGCTTCAATCCTGCAACAAGGCGCGTTTTTTTGGAGTGCGGCCTCATGAGGCCGCTTTGAAAGCGGCGACGCGTCGCCGCACTCAAAAAAAGACGCCCTCGGCGCTGGAAGATTGCTTCGACAAGAAGGAAGTCGATATTCAACGCTAAAAGTCCAGTCCATTAAAGATGGAAAAGAACTAAAAATTTACTGGAGCCCAAAAAAGCGCGCTGGAAATCATATCGTTGGCGTTGTATGCTATTGAAATATTGTGCGAATAAAGGAAATTGCGTGTCTATCACGAATGACAAGGAGTATGGGATGCAACGCTTGGCGCTCGCAACGGCTTTTCTCTTCGTGCTCGGCATCATGATTCCCGCCGCGACCGGCGGGGCCGGGCCGGAAAAAATCACTTTCGACCGCTACCATGCGCCGGCCGAGGTCCTCGCCCAGCTTCGGGCGATGGCGGCCGGGAATCCGCAACTTGCAGCCTACATCAGTCTCGGAAAGTCGAGCGGAGAAATGGAAATAGGCGCCCTGCAGATCGCGGCCCGTAAACCGGCCAAAGCCGGCGCCGCTTCCGCTGCCGGTCCGCCCGACGCCCGCCCCGCCGTCTTCGTCGCGGCCAACATCGAGGGCGTCCACCACGTCGGCACCGAGGCGGCGCTTTTCCTCGCTGAAAAGCTCCTCGCCTCTTATGCCAAGGATAAAGACGTCGCCGCGCTTCTCGACTCGCGCACGGTTTATGTCGCCCCGCTCCTCAACCCGGACGCCGCGGCCGCGTATTTCACCGCGCCCCGGTGGGAGCGCCGGACGAACGCCGCGCCGCTCGACGACGACCTCGACATGCTCACGGACGAGGACGGCCCGGACGATCTCGACAAGGACGGGCTCATCACTCAAATGCGGGTCAAGGATCCTGAGGGAAAATGGATCGCCGACCCGGCCGAGCCGCGTCTCATGCGCCTCGCCGACCCGAAAAAAGGCGAGAGCGGCGTCTATTCCCTCTACACCGAGGGGCTGGACAACGACGGCGACGGTGAAGTCAACGAGGACCCGCCGGGAGGCGTCGAGCCCAACCGCAACTTCCCGCACGACTTCGAGCATTTCGTCCGCGCGGCCGGCCTCCACCCCGTGTCCGAAGCCGAAACGCTCGCCCTCGTCCGGTTCCTGGCCGCGCATCCGCGCATCGCTCTCATACTGAATTTCTCCACGGAGAACACCCTCCTCAACCTGCAGCAGACCGGCCAGGCCCGCGCCGGCGCGGACAAGGT
>JAFGAV010000021.1 GCA_016933515.1 Candidatus Aminicenantota bacterium | reverse complement strand
TCAAAATGAGCGTCGGAACTTTCGTGTAAAGCGAAACCTTCCTGTCGGCCGACGGCCGGCTCGGCTGAAGTATCGAGGAACCGCGATCCGGGCTTTCCGGCCCTAGATATTGAACTGGCCCGTGTCGACCCACTCTTTCTTGATGACGGACCAGAAATCCTCGGCCAGGCCGCGGAGGACGTAGTCGTAGGGCAGCCAACCGTAGCCCTTCTCCCCCCAGCCCTCGCCCCATGAGTTCCGGACGAGAAGGGCGCCGGTCGAGACGGCGCCGCCGTGCGCATTCTTGATCTTGAGCTTGTCGTCGTAGCCGACGGCCGCCACGGCATGGCCGCCCTGGATCTTCTCCCGCTCCAAGGGGTAAGGGACGCGGCCGTTTGTCTCAGCCTGTTCGATCGAATTATACACGGTGAACCCGAACATCACCGGGTGGCCGGCGGCCAGATGCTTTTTGATTCCGGAGAGCACGCTTCCGGCCTGAGTCCCGTGCGGGTCGTGGCGGTAGTACTTGACCGTCTTGTAGTTCTCGGCGAAGGCGTAACAGAAGGCCGACGGCTCGCGGTCGAACTTCTCGCCGTCCGTATAGGGCCAGTACTCCTCGGGCGGCACGCCAAAGAGAACCATGGCTCCCATGGTCTTGCGCAGATAGGCGCCCGTGTCGCCTTTGAGCTTCATGAGATTGCGCGTCACCTTGTAAAGAAAAAGCCGGGACGCCTCGACATGGCGGCCGAACGAGCGGCGCTCGTAGTATTCCACGATGCCGACTCCCGCGTGGGCCGTGCACGAACCGATCCCGAGTTGGTCCTCGACGGCCGAGCACCACTCCCGGAGGTCGATTGCCGCCGGGAGCGCGCGGCGCGTCCGGCTGCGCCCGCGCCTGCGCCCGCCCTCGACCAATCCCGTCGGCTCGAGCAGCGTTTTCACGTCCTGAGTTTCCTCCGTATAGTCCCTGAGGTCGGGGTAATCGGGAATCCAGCCCAAGCTGTATTTCGTCCTGGTTCCCATCGTCAACCCTCCTGGGAATTCAACGTCAGGCGTGACCGGCCTCAAAGCCGCGATATATCAGCCCTTTAGTCGCCGCAGAGCGCGATTTCTAAAAAAATATCAGCCCTCCGTTTCTTCTCTTTGCTTTTCCTCTTCCTATAAGGCTGAGGCCGGGAGGAGGGATGAGGCGACATGCGCGGTTCAGCAAGGAAGCGACGGGTTTCGAGGGAATTCCCGGCCGACCTATCCGGAGACAGCCTCCTTTGACCCTCCTGATTCCCCAGGAGGGTCAGGGAGGTTAATATTCATAAAACAAATAAGGAGCTGTCTCCGGAAGATGCAGGAGGCCGGCCGGCTGAGCACAGCTCGCGCAAGCGAGCGAATCGCGAAGCCGACCGAGAAAGCCGGAGCTTCCGCAACGTTTGGAACCGCGCCAGGCGCCGAGCCCCTTCCCCTGGCCTCAGCCCACAGCCTATGCTATGATACCCAGCCGGAATGGCCGGAAAATGGAAAGGTCGCGAGAATATTCCCCGGTTCCTCGAGCTGAGTTCGCTGGGGCTCATGCTGCCCTCTTCGATCGCCGTGGGTCTTTTCTTCGGCTATCTCCTCGACAAGTGGCTGGGGACGCATCCCTGGCTGCTCATCGTCTTCCTTCTTCTGGGCGTCGTTTCCGGATTCCTGAGCCTCCTGCGCGGTCTCAAACGCTTGGGAAAGGACGACGCGGATGACGAGCATCCCGCCCCCTGACGACTCGGAAACTGCCGTTCTGCGGCGCATTCCCCTTGAAATCCTTACCTGCGGCGCCGTCTTCGGGCTGGCCGGCCTTGTCTTCTGGGGGCCCCTACAGGCCCTGTTCATACTCCTCGGCGGCGGCGCTGCCGCGGCCAGCTTCCTCGGGCTGCGCCGCTCGCTCGAGGACATCCTGGCCCGGGACAGGAAGCGCGCCCTCCGCCGCGGCGTTCTGCTTTACGCCCTTCGGATTCTGTTGATTCTCGCTGTTTTTTCACTTATAATTCTTTTTTATCCCAAGATGGTTCTTCCTTTCGCCCTCGGTTTTTCCGCGATCGTGGCCGTCTTTCTTTATGAAGCCGTCCGATCCCTGGCCCGTCTCAGACAATGGAAGCCCTAGAGCACAGCCTGTTCATCGTCGACTTCTTCAACCGGGTCGCGGGCCGTCCTCTGGCCGCCCTGCTCCTCCGCATCGGAATCGAGGTCAAAGACCCGGCCCATGTCTTCCCCGACTACATGGTCATGAGCCTCTTGCTCCTCGTGGGCCTGACCCTGACCCTGGGCTTGAGCGCCCGCGGGCTGCGGCTCGTTCCCGCCGGCCGCCAGAGCGTCCTGGAGATGATCGTCCAGGGCATCGAGGGGCTTCTCACGGACATCATCGGCCCGGATGGGAAGAAGTACCTGCCGGTCATCGGCACCCTGGGCCTGTTCATCCTCTTCGGCAACCTCATGGGACTCGTCCCGGGCCTGATGTCGCCCACGAGCAAGCTCAACGTCACCCTGGGCTGCGCTCTGTGCGTCTTCGTCTACTACCACTGGCAGGGCATCAAATCCCAGGGCCTGTTCAAATACCTCAAGCACTTCATGGGGCCCATCCCGCTCCTGGCCCCGCTCCTCGTCCCCATCGAGCTCATCAGCCATTTCTCCCGGCCGGTGTCGCTTTCCATCCGGCTGTTCGGCAACATCTTCGCCGAAGAGCTGCTGATCGTCATCATCGCCTCGATCATCCCCGTCCTTCTTCCCCTGCCCTTCATGGCCGTGGCCATCTTCACCGGCACCATCCAGGCCTTCGTTTTCATCCTCCTGGCCTGTATCTATATCGGGGGCGCCGTCGCCCATGAGGAAGACCATTAACCTTTAAGGAGTCATGCCATGTCCAAAGCGATGAAATCACTGTTCCTGCTCGGGGCGGTCCTGCTGCTTGTCGGCGGCCCCCTGCTGGCCCAGGAAACGGGCGCCGGCGCCGGGCTCACCGAGACCAAGGCGTCCCTCTTCAGGCTGTCCATCATCGTCGGGGGCATCGTCATCACCCTGGCCGCGGCGGCGGGGGCCTTCTGCCAGGCCAAGGCCATCAGCTCCGCCTGCGAGGGCATCTCCCGCAACCCCGGCTCCGCCCCTCACATCCGCTTCATCCTGATCTTCGGCCTCGTCCTCATCGAGACGCTCGTCATCTACGCCCTGCTCATCACCATCATCATCCTCATGGTTCAATGGGGGAAATACGTCTGAGGAAGCCGGCCCGCGCGGCTCAGGCGTTTCGATGACCGCCCTGCTCCGGATCCTGGGCCGGACCTTCAAGAGATTCGCCGAGGACGACTGCTGGACGTCCGCGATCGTCATCTCCTATTTCGGCCTGATGTGCGCCGTGCCCCTTGCGGCGCTGTTCACGTTCGTCACCGGAAAGCTTCTGGGCCGCCCGGAATTGGCCCTGCGCAGCCTGAACATCTTCACCGAGGAATTCTTCGCCGAGCTCAATCCCGCTTTTTTCCAGAAAGTTGAGGCCATGTCCCGCGGCGTGGGCCGACTCGGGCTGCCGGCGATCATCGGCCTCGTGGCGGTCGGCGGTTTTCTCTTCTCCCGGCTCATCGCCGCCCTCAACCGCATCTTCCGCGCTCCCCGCGGCAGGTCTTTTCTCTACAAACGCCTGAAAGAATACGCGGTCATGCTCCTCGCCGGAGTGTTCCTCATGCTGTCGCTGGCCATCACCGTCCTGTGGTCGACGCTCCATCAGACCCTGAGCCAGGGCATGCTGTTCTCCCGGCACCTCAACCCCCGATTCCTGCCCCTGACGAACAACATCTTCCTTCAGTACTTCCTGCCCTTCGCCCTGACCCTGGCCGTCTTTTTCTGTCTTTTCAAGCTCATTCCCGAGGTCAAGGTCCGCTTCCGCGCGGCGTTCATCGGCGCTCTTGCCGGGGCCGTGCTGTGGGAGATCTTCAAGCGGATCTTCGCCTTTTACGTCGCCCACCTGTCCGTCCTCGGCATTCTTCTCTCCAGGCTTCTGGAGGGAACGCTGGCCTCGATCATCTTTTTCCTCATGTGGATCTCCTTTTCCCTCATCATCCTGTTCTGGGCGGCGGAACTGGCGGCCGCGCTGAATGAGCGCACTCGGAATCCCATGGAGTCTGGAGCCCATGCCTGAAAGAAAATCTCAGCCCCTAACGGTCCGGGAACTGGCCGAGCTCATCGGATGTCCTTTCGAGGGCGACGGCGACGTCGAGATCACCGGCGCCGCCGGCCTGGAGAACGCCGGGCCGGGCGACCTGGTCTTCCTGACTCAGGCCAAAATGATGCCGCTTCTCGAGGCCTCAGGCGCCTCGGCCGCCGTCCTGCCGCCGGGGATCTCCTTCGAACGAATTCCGGTCCTGCGTTCGCCCGACCCTCACCGTGCGTTCGTCAAGGCCGTGGAGCTCCTGTGGCGCCCCTACCGGCCCGCGCCCGGCGTCCACCCTTCGGCCGTCGTCGCCTCTTCGGCCCGCCTCGGCCGCGATGTTTCGATCGGAGCCCTGGCCGTTGTCGGCGAGGAGGCCGAAATCGGCGACCGGACGGTCGTTTTTCCGCTGGTGAGCATTTATCCCCGGGTGAAAATCGGAAAGGACTGCATCCTCCACTCGCACGTCTCGCTCCGGGAGGGGGCGAGGATCGGCGACCGCGTCGTTCTTCACAACGGCGCGGTCGTGGGTTCGGACGGATTCGGGTATCTCGAGGAAAAAGACGGAGCGCGCCGAAAGATTCCCCAGAAAGGAACGGTCGTCATCGAGGACGATGTCGAGATCGGGGCCAACGCGGCCGTCGACCGCGCGGCGCTCGGCGCGACCGTCATCGGCCGCGGGACGAAGATCGACAACCTCGTCCAGGTGGCCCACAACGTCACGATCGGCGCCGACAGCGTTCTCGCCGGTCAGGCGGGAGTGGCCGGAAGCTCCCGCCTCGGCCGCAAGGTCATCCTCTCCGGCCAGGTGGGTGTAACCGACCATGTTTCCGTGGGCGACGAAGCGATCGTCGCCGCGAAATCGGGCGTGACCAAGGACATCCCGCCCGGCGCTTTCGTCTCGGGCAGCCCCCATCTCGACATCCGCGAATGGAGGAAATTCTGGGCCTCGGCTCCGCGCCTCTACGACCTCGTTAAGGAGGTCAAGCGGCTCGCCGCCCGCGTCGCCGCGCTTGAAGCTGAAAACCGGAAGAAACGCTAGCCCTTTTCCTCTCTGATTCCGCCGGGCTCGACGCGCTCGTCCCTTTCTCTCTCGTCACTGCCGGTTGCCGCGCGATTCTCACGCCGGGCGAGCACGACACGAAAGGCCGCGGAAACGATGTGAAGATCCTCCCCCTCGATGGACCGGCTCCGGAAGGCGGCCGAAAGACTATTCCTCGGACGGACCCGCGCGCCTTGGACATCCTCTCTAACGAACGTCGCGGGGGTCTCCTCGGTCATCGCGGCCGGCTCAAGCGCCCCGTCTCAGTTTCAACGCCGTCCGGTAGAGTTCCATGTAGCTTCGGGCCGCTTCCTCCCATCCCGGCCGCTCCCGAAATCCCTCCTGCATTACGGCCGCCCAGCAATCCGGCCTCCGGAAACAGTCCCGGGCGCGCTTCAAGGCGTCCAGGAGCGCGCGGCGGTTGTATCCCCGGAAGAGAAAACCGTTGCCGCCCGCCCGTCCGGAGCGGAACGGCCGAACGGTCTCCTTCAGGCCTCCGACCGCCCTGGCCACGGGCACGGTCCCGTAGCGGAAAGCGGTGAGCTGATTCAGCCCGCAGGGCTCCTCGCGCGACGGAATGAGCATCATGTCCGCGCCGGACACGATCCGGTGGCTCAGCGCCGGACCCATGTCGAACTTGACGCCGATGCGCCCCGGGTGCGCCTTGGACAACCGGCTCACGCTCTGCCGGCTGCGTTCGTCCCCCAAGCCGGCTACGACAAGTGCGAAGCCGAGGCGCACCATCGACGGCGCCGACTCGAGCAGCAGATCCAGGCCCTTGTGCGGGGTCAGGTGGGCGACAAACGCCAAAAGGGGCGTGTTCCGCCCGGCTTCGAGCCCGAACTCCGCGGCCAGGGCCGATTTGCATTCCGCCTTGCCCGACGGGTCGTCCGGCGCATAGCGGACCGGGATGTGCGGGTCGGTCGCGGGGTTCCAGGCGTCGAGGTCGATGCCGTTGCGGACGGCGAAAAAGCGTTTGGAGCGCGGCCGCAGCAGGCCGGCCAGGACGGCGTCCTTTCCGGACAGGAGCTCCTTCCGGTAAGCCGCGCTGACCGTGCTCAGCGCGTCGGAGAAGGCGACGCCGGATTTCAGAAAATTGAAGCGCCCGTTGACCGACAGCTTGCGGGCGGCGAACAGGTTCCAGTCGAGTCCGGTCAGGGCCAGAGACTCGGCGGGAAATTCTCCCTGGAACAGGGCGTTGTGCAGGGTGAAGACCACGGCCGTCCCGCGGAGGACGTCCTCCCCGGCGTAATGCGTCTTCAGGAAAACCGGGATCAGAGCCGCCGGCCAGTTGTGGCAGTGAAGCACATCCGTCTCCAGGCCGGATTGGACGATGAATTCCAGGACGGCCCGGTTGAAAAAGATGAAACGCTCGTCGTTGTCCGGATACTCCTCCCGGGGCGTGCCGTAAATCTTGTCCCGGCCGAAATAGCGGGGATGGTCGACGAGATACACCGTCCGGCCCTCGGTCTCGGCTTTCCACACCGAAGCCCGGACGCTCTCTTCTCCCAACGGCACCCAGAGCTCGGGGAAGACGGGCTCGACGGCCAAGGCTTCGATCTCGGGGACCCGGTAGCGCGGCAGGATGACCGACACTTCGGCGCCGAGATCCTGGAGATGGCGGGGCAGGGAGCCGGCGAACTCGGCCAACTCCCCCGAGATGGCGTAGGGAGAAATCTCGGGCGTTACGAACAGGACGCGAAGCGCGGTTTCCATGGCCGAAAACCATGATATGTTCGGCCGCCGAGAGTTGTCAACGGCGCGCCCCTTCATCGCCCGGCTTCTCCTTGAACAGGGGAGCGGAGGAGCGGCGGGACGGATCGGGAAGCCGGGATTTTGAGGCCGGCCGGGTTTGCGCGGTCCGTTTGGCGGATTTCCCGAACGTCATTGACATCTCCCGAAGACCGGTTTATTCTGGCCTTCGAGGGAAGGAGGGGAACCCGGAATGAATATGAAACAACGCATGATCCTTTTCTTCGGGATATTGATTTTTTTGCTCAGTGTTTTGTATCCGCCTTACCTGGGAAAACAAAAACGGGAATTCATGGATGCTCCGCCGAAGCTGTTCACGAAGTTTTTGGGATATCATTTGATCTTTATCGGCCCGCCGGAATCCGATTCCTATCTCTACGCAGACCGCCTTGTCGTCGTTCATAACGCAAAGCCCGAGTGGTCGAATGACGAGCCTTATGAGCGCAAGATCTTGATGCCTTTGTGGCTTGCGCAATTCGCAATCATCGCGGCGTTGACGATTGCGCTGCTCAGGGTTTTTAGAACCAGGCCCCCTAAGAAAACCTAGGGAAGATCCGCAAAGGCGTTCTTATCCGCCGTTCGGCCGTGCGGCCCACGGGCGCTATTCTCCCCAGCCGAGCTTCTCCTTGAGGAGATGAAAGTAGTTGCGGCGCGGGGAGGAGATGAGAGCGATCTCGAGGTTGGAGCGCCGGACCTCGACCTCGTCTCCCTTCTCCATCTTCACGCCCCGCTGTCCGTCCAATGTCAGAAAGACCTCTTCGCCGCCCGTCAGGAGCTGCGCCCGGACGCTCGAGGACGAGGAAACGACCATGGGGCGGAAGGTCAGGGTGTGGGGACAGATGGGAGCGATGATGACGGCCGGGATGCGAGGCTGGAGGATGGGCCCTCCGGCCGAGAGAGAATAGGCCGTCGAGCCCGTGGGCGTGGCGATGATCAGGCCGTCGGCGCGCGGCACGGCCACTTCCAGGCCGTCCACCCAGATCCGCATCTGGACCATCCGGGCCAAGGCGCCCTTGTTGATGACCACGTCGTTCAGGCAATGAAAAACTTTGTCTCCGAGCCTGGCCTCGAGAAGCCAGCGCGGGCTGACGATGCTCTCGTTGCCCGAAAGAACGGCCTCCAGGGTCAGGGTCATCTCGCCGACCGGAACCTCGGTCAGAAACCCGAGGCTGCCGAGGTTGACGCCCATGACCGGAACGCCTTCCTTCGCGGCCAGCCGCGCCACGCTGAGGAGCGTCCCGTCGCCTCCAAGGACGACGATGAGGTCCGCCCGGGAGGGGAGGTCCTCCCGGCGGACGCCGTCGCTGCGGTCGAGCTTCTCGGCGGCCGCATCCTCGAGGAGACACGCGACGCGCCTCCCCTCGAGAAACTCCAGGAGCTCGGACAGAACGTCCCGGATGTTGGGGGCATGGGGCTTGATGACGACGCCGACGCTCTTAATCTTTTTCATCCCAGACGACCTCCTTGACGAGACGCTCAATCCGCTCGGCTCCGCGGGGAGCGTCCCGAAGCGACCACAGGGCGAAGAACTCGCGGTTCCCTTTCTGCCCGGCCGTCGAGCACTTCAACAATCCGCGGAGCCCGAAGCCCTGATCCGCCGCGCCGGCGATGAGCGACCGCAGCACGCGGGCGTGAACCTCCCGGTCGCGGACAACGCCCTTTCCCCGGCCCGCCTCGCCGCGTCCGGCCTCGAACTGCGGCTTGAGAAGTGCCAACAGCCGGCCCTCCCCGAGGAACGTCCTCACGGCAGGGAGAACCTTGAGCACGGAAATGAACGACAGGTCGGCCGTAACGAGGTCGAGAGCCTCGGGAAAATCCTCGGCGCCGAGCCGGCGGGCGTTTTTCTCGATGAGCGTCACACGAGGATCCCGGCGCAGTTTCTGATCGAGCTGTCTGGTGTCGACGTCAACGGCGTAAACGCGGCGCGCGCCCCGCTGGAGGAGGCAGTCGGTGAAACCGCCCGTCGAGGCGCCCAGATCGGCGGCGGCGCGTCCGGACACATCGACGCCGAGAACGTCCAGGGCCTCCTCGAGCTTCAGCCCGCCGCGGCCGACGTAAGGGAACCCGGCCCGGACCTCGAGATCCTGACCGGCTTTGACCGGGTGACCGGATTTCGCGACCTTGACCCCTTTGGAGAAAACCCGGCCGGCCATGATCAACGCCTGAGCCTTTTCCCGGCTGTCCGCGAGTCCGCGCCGGACCAGGGCGGTGTCCGCCCTCTCCCGCCGGGCGGAGGCGCCCCGGACCGCCGGTCTTTCCGATCGCTCCTTGAGGCCGTTCATCGTTTCCGGACGGAACGCCCGCCGCCTGCTCCCGGCCGGTGTTTCCGGCCGCCCGTCGCGCGCCGGCCAGGAACGCGGCCTCCCGCTTCGCAAAAAACGCCGCGGATACGGCGCGCCAAGCCTTTCACGTCCAGACCGTAAAGGGCCTGGATCTCCTCCCGCGTCCCCACGGGAAGAGGGACGTCGGGCAGCCCGATGGAGAAGACCTTCACCTCGAACCGGCCTTTCCGGTCGAGAAGCTCGCGGACGGCGCTCCCGAAACCGCCGGCGAGGACCCCCTCCTCCAAGGTGATGATCGTCCGGCCCGGCCGGGCGAAGCGGAGGATCAATTCCTCGTCCAGAGGCTTGGCGAAGCGTGCGTCGGCCACGGCCAGGGAAAGGCCCTCCCGGGCCAGGCGCCGCGCCGCGGCCAGGCCGGGAGTGACCATGCTGCCGTAGGCCAGCACGAGGTGCCGTCCGTTCCGAAGAAGCTCCGCCCTGCCGAGAGGGACGGGCTTGAACTCCCGGTCGATCTTCACGCCCAGGCCCGGGCACTTGGGAAAGCGCACGGCCGCCGGATGCCCGTAGCCGAGAGCGGAATGGAGCATGTGCTGAAGCGCGTTCTCATCCCGGGGCGCCATGAGGATCATGTTCGGCATGTGACGCAGGTAGGCGATGTCGTTCACCCCGTGGTGCGTGGGGCCGTCGTCCGGGACGATGCCCGCCCGGTCCAGGGCGAACACCACGGGCAGGTCCTGGAGGCAGACGTCATGATAAACCTGGTCATAGGCCCGCTGCAGGAACGTGGAGTAAATGGCCGCCACCGGTTTCAGACCGCATGAGGCCAGGCCGGCGGAAAAATTGACGGCATGCTGCTCGGCGATGCCGACATCGAAAAACCTGTCGGGATGGGTCCGGGCGAAGGCGCCGAGGCCCGTGCCGTCCGGCATGGCGGCGGTGACGGCCACGACCTTGTCGTCGCCGGCGGCGATCTTGAGCATCGTCCGGCCGAACACCGCTGAATAGCTCGGGATCTTGCCCTTCCGCAGCGGCTCTCCCGTGGCCGGATCGAAGGGCGACGACCCGTGAAACTTTTCCGGATTGGCCTGGGCGGGGGGGTAACCCCGGCCCTTCTGCGTGACGCACTGCACCAGGACCGGCCCGTCATACGTCTTGGCCTCATTGAAAACTTCGATCAAGGACGGCAGACTGTGTCCCTGGACGGGGCCGATGTATTTGATCCCGAGCTCTTCGAACACGAGCCCCGGGAAAAACGTCTTCTTGATGAGGTCTTCGAACGCCCGTCCGTACTTGATGACCCGCGGCCCGAGGCCGGGGATCGACTTGAGCAGCAGCTTGGCGTGGTCCTTGATGCGGAGATAGTGCTGGCCCGAGGCGAGATAGGTCAGATATTTGGACAAAGCGCCGACGTTGGGCGAAATCGACATCTCGTTGTAATTCAAAACTATGATCAGCCGCTCCCGGAGGTGACCGATCTGGTTCAGGGCTTCCCACGCCACCCCACCCGTCAGGCTGCCGTCGCCGACGACGGCCACGACATGATGGCCTTCCTTCTTCCTGTCGCGCGAGACGGCCAAGCCGAGGGCGGCCGACAGGGCCGTCGAGGCGTGGCCGGTGTTGTAAACGTCGTAAGCGCTTTCCCGGCGGTCGGGATAGCCGCACAGTCCTTTGCTTCGCCGCAGACTCCGGAATTCCTCCCTCCGGCCGGTGAGGATCTTGTGCGTGTAGCACTGGTGCCCGACGTCCCAGATGATTTTGTCCCTCGGGGCGTCGAAGACGTAATGGAGCGCCAGCGTCAGTTCCACGACCCCCAGGTTGGGCGAGAGGTGCCCGCCGTTCTTGGAAACGACGTCCACGATCAGGGCCCGGATTTCCGCGGCCAGACGTTCGAGACCCTTTTCGTCAAGCCGCCTGAGGTCCGCGGGGCCGCCGATGCCGTCCAGGATTTCGCTCATGGCTTTCTTCCTCTATTCAGCAACCGGCCCGAGAAGCCGCTCGGCCGACCGGGCAAGGGATTCGGACTGCAGCGCCGCCCCGTCCGGTGGGGCGATCGCCCGCTCGAAACGGCTTCCCACCCGGAAGCGGGATTCCGCCTCGCCGAACAAGGTGACGAACCCTTCTCCGGGGGCCGTTCCGGACGAGGCCGTCCTCAACGGCGCGCTTTCGTCCGCGGAGCTCGTCGCCGATCCGCATAGCCGCTAGAAGGGCAGCTCGCCCCCTCCTTCGGACGGCTTGCCGTCTTCTCCCTCGCCGTTTTCGTCTTCGCTTCCTTCCGCCTCATCCTCGATGTCGAAGGGTTCGGCCTTGAGGCGCCCGGTCTCGTCTTTGAGGAGAATCTCGACTTTCTTTTCCGCCCGGTCGAGTTCCTGGCGCAGGAAGCGCGCCAGCTTGATGCCCTTCTCGAAGAGGGCCAGGGACTCGTTGAGCGGCAGGTCCCCTTTCTCCAACCGGCCGACGATCGTTTCCAGTTCGGCCAGCGCCTTCTCGAAATTTTGAGCGGCCATGTTCACTCCTTGTCCAATCGGGAATCGATCGTCCGGTTCCGGTCGACGGACTCGACCCGGCAGGCAATCTCCCCCTTGAAAAACGAAACGGCGAGATCCTCTCCGGCGCGAACGTCCGCCGCTCTCCGGACCAGGACGCGCCCCCCGTCCTTCCAGCACACGGCGTAACCCTTTTTCAATATGGCCAGCGGGCTGGCGGCGTCGAGGGCGACCGACAGCCGCTCCCAGCGGCCGCGCCGCTCGCGGAGAAGCGAGGTCGCGGCGTGGCGGGCCTTTTCCAAGGCCAAGTCGAGGCGCGAACGAGCCTCCAGGATGCGCCTTTGGCGGCGGCGCACGAATTCCAGGGCTTGGGATTCGAGGTCGTCCACGCGCTGGGCCAGGGCGAGGATCATGTCCCGGAAACCCTGGAAAGCCCGGTGATGGGTCAGGCGAAACACCTGTTCGCTCCGGTCACGGAGGGCCAGGCGGAAATTCCTCTCCAGAAGTCCGGCCAGGCCGTCGATCCGCTCGCGGAAGGACTCCTCTCTGTCGACGACCATCTCCGCGGCCGCGGAAGGCGTGGAGGCGCGCACATCGGCAACAAAGTCGGCGATCGTGAAGTCCACCTCGTGTCCCACGGCGGCGATGACCGGCACGGGACAGCGGAAGATCGCCCGGGCGACGGCTTCCTCGTTGAAGGCCCACAGATCCTCGATCGACCCGCCGCCCCGGCCGACGATGAGGACGTCCACGTCGCTTCGCGATCCGAAGTGGTCGAGGGCCTCGACGATCTCCGCGGCCGCGCCCTCGCCCTGAACCTTGACCGGGTAGAGAAGGATGCGGAGCGGCGCGAAGCGGCGCCTGAGCGTGCGGATGATGTCCACCACGGCCGCTCCCCGGGGCGAAGTGACCAGGCCGATGGTCTTGGGCAGCATGGGCAGCTTTTTCTTCCGCGCCGGATCGAACAGCCCCTCAGCCCGGAGTTTCTCCTTGAGCTGCTCGAAGGCGAGCTGCAGGGCGCCCTTTCCCTTGGGCTCCATGAGATCGGCGATGAGCTGGTATTCTCCCCTCAGCTCGTAAACGCCGACCCGGCCGCGGCATACGACTTTCAGGCCGTCCTTGGCCTCGAAACTCAGCTTCTGCGCTTCTCTCCGGAACATGACCGTCCGCAGCTGCGAACGTTCGTCCTTCAGGGTGAAGTACACGTGTCCCGACTGGTGGCGGTGGAAGTTCGACACCTCGCCCTCGACCCACAGCAGAGGGAAGGCCGTCTCGAGGGCCAGTTTGACCATCTGCGTCGCCTGGGAGACGGTGAGGATCTTGGCCGGAGAGCCGGAGCGGTCAGTCGCCATGGCTCTCCTCGACCAGCAGCTCGCGCCGGACGGCGAGCGCCCGGCCCGTGTCGGCATCGGCCTCGACGAAGACGGCCGACAGGACGAAGCCGTCCCGACCGGGCTCGAAACGCTGGGGGACGGCTGTCAGGAAGCGGGCCAGGGCCTGCTCGGTGCGGATGCCGATGACCGAACGGCGGCCGCCGGCCATGCCGGCGTCGGTGAGATAGGCCGTGCCGCCGGGAAGGATCTGTTCGTCGGCCGTTGGCACGTGGGTGTGGGTGCCGATGACGGCCGACACCCGGCCGTCGAGATGCCATCCCATGGCCTGTTTCTCGGACGTGGCCTCGGCGTGTATGTCCACGAGGATGACCGGCGTTTCGCTTCGGAGCCGCTCCACGGCCTCGTCGGCCGCGCGGAAGGGGCAGTCGAGGGGCTCCATGAACACCCGACCCTGCAGGTTCAGCACGCCGACCTTGCGCCCCTCCCGGTCGGAGAAGACGCCGTAGCCGCGGCCCGGATTCCCGGGGGGATAATTGGCCGGGCGCAGCAGGCGCGGCTCCCGGTCCAGGTAGCCCAGGACTTCCTTTTTGTCCCAGATGTGGTTTCCCGAGGTCAGGACGTCGGCCTGGGCCAGGAGCTCCCGGCCGATGTCCTCGGTCAGTCCCGCCCCTCCGGCGGCGTTCTCGGCGTTGACCACGATGAACGACGGGGCGTGCCGCGCCGCGAGGTCGGGCAGGAAGCGCTTCAACGCCTGGCGCCCGGGGCGGCCGATGAGATCGCCCAGGAACAGGATGCGGACGCTACCGGGCATACTCGACCGCCCTCATCTCCCGGATAACCGTGATCTTGATCTGGCCGGGATAATCCAGCTCGTTCTTGATCTTCTGGGCGATCTCCTTGGCGATGATGGCGGCGCGATCGTCCGAGATCTTCTGGCTCTCGACGATGATCCGGATTTCGCGGCCGGCCTGGAGGGCAAAGGACTTCGAGACGCCGTCGAAGGAGTTGGCGATGCCCTCCAGCTTCTCCAGCCGCTTGATGTAGGTCTCCAGGAGTTCCCGCCGGGCTCCCGGCCGGGCGGCCGACAGCGTGTCGGCGGCCTGGACAAGGACGGCCTCGATCGAGGGGAAGTCCACGTCCCGGTGATGGGAGGCGATGGCCTGGACGACGGCCTCGGACTCCCCGTATTTGCGTGTCAGCTCGACGCTGAGTTCGGTATGCGTGCCTTCGATCTCCTTGTCCACGGCCTTGCCGATGTCGTGGAGAAGCCCGGCCCGGAGGGCGACGTTGACGTCGGTCTTCAGCTCGCGGGCCATGACCGCCGCCAGGTAGGCCACTTCCTTCGAGTGCTGGAGGACGTTCTGTCCGTAGCTTGTCCGGTAGCGGAGCTTGCCCAAGAGCTTGACGAGCTCGGGATGCAGAGTCTGGATGCGAAGCTCGAGAAGCGCCGCCTCGCCCTCCTGCTTGATCTTCTCCTCAAGCTCGGCCTTGACCGTCTCCACGATTTCCTCGATCCGGGCGGGGTGAATCCGGCCGTCGATGACGAGCTTCTCGATGGCCATGCGGGCCATCTCGCGCCGGATGGGGTCGAAGCTCGAGAGGATGACCGCTTCGGGCGTGTCGTCGACGATGATGTCCACGCCCGTGGCCATCTCCAGGGCGCGGATGTTGCGCCCCTCGCGGCCGATGATCCGGCCCTTCATGTCCTCGGAGGGGAGGTCGGCCACCGAAACGGTGGACTCGACGACATGCTCGGCCGCCGAGCGCTGGATGGCCTGGCTGATGATCTCCCGGGCCGTGGCCTGGCTCTTGGCCCGCGTCTCCTCCTCGATCTGTCGCAGGCGCTGGCCGGCTTCGAGCTTGGCTTCGTCCTCGATCTTGCGCACCAACTGGGCCTTGGCCTCCTCCTGGGTCAGGCCCGAGATCCGCTCGAGCTCGACCATTTCCTTTTGGATCAGCTCGTCGATCTTCTGCTCGCGCGCCTCCATGTCCTTTTCCATCTGAAAGACGCGCTTCTCCTTGACGGAGAGGTCCTTTTCCTTCCGCTCCAGGGACTGGAGGCGGCGTTCAAGGTTCTCCTCCTTCTGGAGAAGGCGGCGCTCAAGATCGTTGAATTTCCGCTGCTTGTCCCGCGCCTGCTGCTCGAGCTCGGCTTCCTTGGCCAGGAGCTTTTCGCGGGCCGTGATCTCCGCTTCCCGGGTGATTTTTTCCGCGTCGCGCTTGGCCTGGTCGAGAAGGGACGCGGCTTCCTCTTTGGCCCGGAACACGGAACGGGCCGCAGAGCTCTTGCGCACAAGGATGAAAACATTGACCCCCAGCGAAACGGCCAGAAGGGTCAGGGCGACTATCAGCAAAGAGTTCACTTCGTCCACCTCCTTTACAGGAGAGCCGGGAGAAGAGAAATAAAAGGCCGGTCAGAAGCGGCCGGGAGGCCGGCGATCAAGAGGGGACTTTTTGGCGCTTCGTGTATCCCTGATCATCGTTGGCGACTCGGTTCTCCAGACTGTCGATCTCGCGCTCCATCCGGCTCAAGACTTCGTTCAATTGATCCAACTGCTTCCGGCTGAGAAAATAATCATCGGCGATGTTCAAGGCCGCAAGCACCGCGACCTTGAGCGCGTCGGAAGACTTGGATTTATCGGCGATTTCCCGCATCTTCTGGTCAACGAACGCGGTCAACCGGCCGATGTATTGTTCATCCTCTTCTCCTTTGACTCTGATCCTGTATCGTTGTCCGAAAATTTCAATCTCGACGATCTTGTCGTTCATAACCCCAGTTGATCGACCAGCCGGATGAGGACTTCGATCTTCTCTCGAAGAACGGCCCTCTCTTCCTCCTGGCGCTTCAGGCTTTCGTCCAGGCGTCCGGCTTTGCGGGCCGCCTCCTCGGCCTCCTTTTTTTCGGCCCTGAGTTCTTTGACCAGGTCTTTCAGCCTGTCGTTTTCCCCGCTCAGTTTTTTAACGGTTTCAACAACTTGGGCTATTTTCTCTTCAAGTATTTTAATTCTTTCCAGCTCGGTTGTCAATTTCCCCCCCCTCTCTGAGCTCCATTTTTAAAGCCGTCCGCAGATGCCCGACGATCCTCCCCTGGAGCCTGTCGACCTCGGCCGACTGGAGCGTCCCTCCCGGGCTGCGGAACACGAAACGGAATGCGAGGCTGACGCGTCCGGCGGGAAGCGAAGCGCCCGCAAACCGGTCGACGAGATCGAAACTTTCAAGGTTCGGGAGGGCCATCTTTTCGATCCCGTCCTTGATGTCCTGGAAAGTGGCCGATTCCGGGACCAGAAAGGCCAGATCCCGGACGACCGCGGGAAACTTCGGGACCGGCGAAAACTGAAAAGGCCGGGACGTCTTGCCGAAAAGCGCGTCGAGATCGAGCTCGCCGTAATGGACGTCGTCCTTGATGCCGTATGCCTCTGTGATCCGGCGGCGGAGCCGGCCCAGACGGCCGACGAGATCGCCCTTATAGAACAGCGTCAAACCGCTGCCCTCCTCGAAAATGGGATGCTCCAGATGCTGAAAGCGGAACGGCTCAAAGCGCAGCCGGCTCATGACGGCCTCCACGGCGCCCTTGACGTGGAAAAACCCGGTCTCCTCGGGCCGGGCCAGCCAGTGCGCCCCCCCCCGCCGTCCCATGGCCGCCAGGGCCAGGGCGGTCTGTTCCCGATGGGCTTCCTCCTCCTGGAAGTAGACGTGTCCGAACTCGAAAATCTGAAGGCCTTCCGCCCCGCGGTTCAGGTTCCAGGCCATCGTCTCCAGGAGCCCGCCCGCAAGAGACGTCCTCAGCTGGGAGGCCTTGGAGGATACGGGATTCCGGATGTCGATGGGACGCCGCGGGAGCTCGAGGATTTTCTGGCGCTCCGTGTCGGCAAAGCTGTAGGTCAGGACCTCGTCGAATCCCTGCTGCAGAAGGACCTGAGCGGCTCTGTCGGGCCTGTTCTCCTCGGACGCGGCGCGCTCGATGATTTTCAGCGGCGGGACCACGGAGGGGATCCGGTCGTAGCCGTAGAAGCGGGCGATCTCCTCGACAAGGTCGGCCTCGCGCTCGATGTCCACGCGGAAGGACGGGACCTTGACCAGCCAGGACTGCCGGGGCTGGGCTTGAAGCCCGAACCCCAGGGCGGTGAGGAGCTTCCGGATGAATTCCGCGTCGATCTCGACTCCCAGAAGCTCCGCGACCCTTTTCTGCCGCAGGCGGCATTCGCAGCTCTTGCGGGGCTTGGGGTAGATGTCCACGAGGCCGCTCGTGGGCCGGCCGCCGAACGCGCCGAGAAGCGAGGCGGCCAGCCGCGCCGCCTGGGGCGGGAAGGCGACGTCCGTTTCCCGCTCGAAGCGGTAGGAGGCGTCCGTCTGAAGGCCGAGCGCCTTGGCCGTCTTCCGCACCGAAACGGGATCGAAATGGGCGCTTTCGATGAAGACATGGTGCGTGGATTCCCCGACCGCCGTCTCCTCGCCGCCGATCACTCCGGCCAGGGCGACCGGCCGGGCCTCGTCGGCGATGACGAGACTGTCCGGCTCGAGGGCCAGGTCGCGGCCGTCCAGGCTCCTGAGGAGCTCGCCTTTGCGGGCGCGCCGGACGACGATCGTCGGCCCGGCCAGCTTCTCGAGGTCGAAGAAATGGACGGGCTGGGCCGTGGCGAAGAGAATGAAATTGGAAACGTCCACGACGTTGTTGACCGGATTCAGGCCCATGGCCTCAATCCGCCGCCGCAGCCAATCCGGGGAGGGCCCGACGTTGACGTCCCTGACCACGAGGCCGCAATAGCGGGGGCAGAGGGCCTCGTCCAGGACCTGGACGTCCGCGGCATCCGAAGTCTTCTCCTCGAGTTCGCTCAGGGAAGGGGCCGGCGTCTTCAGGGGAAGGTCCAGCATGGCCGCGACCTCCCGGGCCATGCCCAGGTGGCCGAGCGTGTCGGGCCGGTTGGCGTACGTCTCGACGTCGAGGACGATGTCGCCGTCCCGCTCCTCCATGGCCTCGGCGACGAACCCGATCATGGTCAGCCGTTCGCGGAGCTCGGACGGAGAGATCCCGACGTCTACGTACTCTTTGAGCCAGTCGACGCTGATTTTCATTTGTTCCGGAATTGGCGGATGAACCGCATGTCGTTTTCGTAGAACGGCCTCATGTCGGGGATCTGATAGGCGAACATGGCCATCCGTTCGATGCCCATGCCGAAGGCCCAGCCGGAGTATTTCTCCGGATCGATGTTGACGTTCTTCAACACCTGGGGATCGACCATGCCCGCGCCCAGGATCTCCTTCCAGCCCGTGCCGGCGCAGACGCGGCAGGCGGAGTCCTTGCCCCGGCAGACGAGGCATTCGATGTCGACCTCGGCCGAGGGCTCGGTGAACGGGAAGAAGCTCGGCCGGAAGCGGATCTTGAGCTTCTCGCTGAACAGCCGCCGCAGGAAATATTCCAGCGTCCCCTTGAGGTGGGCGAAGGTCACGCCTTCGTCGACGAGCAGCCCCTCGACCTGATAAAACATCGGCAGGTGAGTGGGATCGGGCGTTTCCTTCCGGTACACCCGACCGGGATTGATCATGCGAATGGGCGGCTTCTGCTTCTCCATGACCCGGACCTGGACGGGAGAGGTGTGGGTCCGGAGCAGCAGGCCGCCGTCCAGATAAAGCGTGTCCCAGTCGTCTCGGGCCGGGTGATGAAGAGGGAAGTTCAACGCCTCGAAGTTGTAATAGTCGGTCTCGACCTCGGGCCCCTCCTCAACGCTGAATCCCAGAGAAACAAAGATGGCCTCGATCTGCTTCAGGAAGACCCGGACGGGATGGGGGCAGCCGGCGGGCCTCTGAAGCCCGGGCAGCGTCAGGTCCACGGCCGGCGGCCGCTTTTCAACGGTGCGGAAACCTTCCTCCAGCTTCCGGAGCGCGTCCTCGACGTCGGCCTTGAGAGCGTTCACCAGGCGGCCGGCCTCCGGCCGGTCCTCGGCGGGCAGAGAGGCCAAGCCGGCCATCAGCCGGCTCAGGGCGCCGGATCTGCGGCCCAGGAACTCGAGGCGGAGGTCCTCCAGGGCGGAAGCGTTTTTTGCGCGGCGGCCGGCGTCCTCCAGCCGAAGCCGCAGAGCGCGGGCTTCCGCCTGGAAGGCCTCCTTAGGCGACTGAGGCATCTTTGGCTTTTTGAGCGATGCGGCTGAAGACGTCGGGCGCGCCGGCGGCCAGCTCGGCCAGAATCTTGCGGTCCAAGAGGATGTTGCCCTTCTTGAGGCCGTTCATGAATCGGCTGTAGCTCAGACCGTTGGCCAGGGCCGCGGCCTTGATGCGGATGATCCACAGGCTTCTCATGTCGCGCTTCCGGGTGCGGCGGTCCCGATAGGAGTAGGACAGGGCCTTCTCCACGGCCTCTTTGGCCGTGCGGTAATTGCGGCTCTTCGCGCCCCGGAAGCCCTTGGCCCTTTCCAGAACCTTGGCGCGTCGCTGTCTTCTTTTGGTGCCCCTTCTGACTCTCGACATATCGAATCTCCTTTAGGGTGTGGTCTCGTTTCGCCGGGCGGCCGGGCGCGTTCCGGCCGGGCTGCGTTCAGAATTCGTACGGCAGCATGGCCTTGACCGCCTTGCGGTCGGCTCCGCTGACGACGGCCTTGCGGCCCAGGTTTCTCTTGCGCTTGGAGGCTTTCTTGGTCAGGATGTGGCTTCTGAACGCCTTGCTATGCGTTATTTTTTTGCTCGCCGTGACCTTGAACCTCTTTCGGGCTCCCCGGTGGGTTTTTAATTTTGGCATCTTTTCCTCCTGATTTGGTCGGAACAAGGAGAGCCGAAACCGCCCAGTCCTGCTTCCGGGTGGTGCCGTCCTGGCGGCCGAACTCCATCGCATCGCCGAGCACGCGCTGCAGGACCTGGAAGCCCAGCTCCGGACGCGACCGCTCCCGCCCACGGAGAAGGACGGTGATCTTGACCTTGTTCCCCTCCTCGAGGAAGCGCCGGACGTGCTTGATCTTGAAGGTGTAGTCGTGGATGCTGATTTTGGGCCGGAACTTGATCTCTTTGATCTGGATCTGCTTTTGGTGCTTCTTGGCGTCGTGGTCCCGCTTGTGGAGCTCATAGAGAAACTTTCCGTAATCCATGATGCGGCACACGGGCGGATCGGCCTGAGGGGCGATCTCCACGAGGTCCAGGCCGCGGCTCTGCGCCTGGGCCAGGGCATCCGGGACCGAGACGAGGCCCAGGAGCTTCTTGTCCTCGTCGATCAGTCTGATCTGCCGGGCGTGAATCATTTCGTTGATCCTGTGGGGCTTTGCCTTGGACGGGGGAACATAGGGTTGTCTACGAATGGGACGGCCTCCTTTTAAATGTTCACTGTTTGCGATTTATTTTCGATGATTTTCCGGACTTTTTCAAGAAATTCGGTGACGGTCATCGCCCCCCGGTCCCCCAGGGTGTGAACCCTCAGGGACACGGTTTTGGCGGCTTCCTCCTTGTCTCCGACGACGAGAATGAGCGGGACCTTCTGGGTTTCGGCGTCGCGGATCTTGTAGCCGATCTTCTGGCGCCGGGCGTCGACCTCCGCGCGCAGACGGGAGTCCCGGAGCAGTTCTTCGACTTCCCGGGCGTAGGGCTCGTGCCGCTCGGCGATGGGAAGGACGCGGGCCTGGACGGGAGCCAGCCACAGGGGGAAATTGCCGTTCGTGTGCTCGATCAGCACGCCGAAGAACCGCTCCATGCTGCCGAGAAGGGCCCGGTGGACCATGTACGGCCGGTGCTCCTTCCCGTCCTCGCCGACATAGGTCATGTCGAACCGCTCGGGGATGTTGAAGTCGAACTGGATGGTCGTGCACTGCCACAGCCGGCCCAGGGCGTCCTTGATCTTGATGTCGATCTTGGGCCCGTAAAAGACGGCCTCGCCTTCCATGCGCTCGAAAGCCAGGCCGCGGGCGTCGAGCGCCCGGACAAGCGAGGCCTCGGCCTCCCGCCACATCGCGTCCGATCCGGCGTATTTTCCCGGGTTGAGAGGGTCGCGGACCGAGAGGTCCACCTTGTTGTCCGTGAATCCGAAATCGGCCAGGATCGAGAGCGAGAAGTCGAGCACGCGCACGATCTCGTCCGAGATCTGCTCGGGCGTGCAAATGATGTGGGCGTCGTCCTGGGTGAACCCCCGGACGCGGAGCAGGCCGTGGAGCACTCCCGACCGCTCGTAGCGGTAGACCGTGCCCAGCTCGGCCCAGCGCAAGGGCAGGTCGCGGTAGGAGCGGAGGCGGGATTTATAGATCTGGATGTGGAACGGGCAGTTCATCGGCTTGAGGTAGTAATTCTGCTCGTCGATGACCATGGGGGCGTACATGGAGTCCTTGTAGAAATCCAGATGCCCCGAGGTCTGCCACAGGGTCTCCCGCCCGATGTGGGGGGTGTAGAGAAGCTCGTAGCCGCCCTGCCAGTGGCGCTCGCGCCAGTGCTCTTCGATCAGGGACCGGACGCGCGCGCCCTTGGGATGCCAGAGGATGAGGCCCGCGCCGAGGTCCTCCGAGGTGCTGAACAGGTCGAGCTCCTGGCCGATCCGGCGGTGGTCGCGCTTTTTCGCCTCCTCGAGCATGGCCAGGTAGGCGTCCAGGTCTTCCTTCGTGAAGAAGACCGTGCCGTAGATGCGCTGAAGCTGCCGTCCCCGCTCGTCGCCCTTCCAGTAGGCGCCCGAGACCGAGAGGAGCTTGAAGTGCTTGATCGCCCCCGTCGAAGGCATGTGGGGGCCCAGGCAGAAATCGATGAATCCGCCCTGGGTGAAACAGGAGACGTTCGCGTC
>JAFGAV010000123.1 GCA_016933515.1 Candidatus Aminicenantota bacterium | reverse complement strand
GACATAGCCTTCGGCTTTCTCCAGCGTTTCCCCCCAGCCTTTTTCGGCGGCGATGTTTTTTCTGACCTCGTAATTCCTCTGCGACTCAATCCGCTGGGCGATTTCCCTGCCCCCGCCGTATGAATCTCTCAAGGCCTCAATGGCCTTTAGGTCTTTGGGGGATAGAAGCTTGAAATGCATTTTTTTCTCCTTTATGAAATGAAGCCGTGGGCCGGCTGAGCAAGCCTCCCATCTCCCGTTTCCTTTCTTCCCACCGGTCGGGATGATAAACTACAACGCGAAGGGAAGTCAAGAATTGGTGACAGCAAGTCAACGCTGCGCCCTCCCGGGCCCAAGGATTTTCGGCTTTTGTTGTCAAAAGACTTGAGCGGGAAAACTGGAGACAAGGTAAAAAATCATGAAACGATCGCTTTTCCTCCTGGCATTGTCGAGTGCAATCATCATTTCGGGAATGAGCGGCCGCGGCGACCCGCCGCCGGCGGAAACTGAGGCCCAAGCTTACAAAGCTGACAACGGGCCGTATCGTTTCTCTTCGGCCGACCTGGTGCTGCATGACACCGGACGCGGCAAGGACCTGCCGGTTCGCGTCAGCTACCCAGAAACCGAAGGCCCTCTGCCGGTTATCCTTTGGTCGCACGGGGCGACGGGGACCAAGGACATGTACCAGCCGTTGGTGGATCACTGGTCGAGTCACGGCTACGTCTGCATCCAGCCGAGCCACAGCGATTCCCGGGCCTTCGGCCTGAAGCCGGCCAACAGCCCCGAGCTCTTCAGGGACTGGAAGAGCCGGCCGCAGGATATCGCCTTTCTGCTCGATTCCCTGGATAGGATCGGGGACAGGATCGGCCCGCTAAAAAACAGGCTCGACGCACTTCGGGCCGGCGTGGGCGGCCACTCCTTCGGGGCCCACACGGCACAGCTCGTGGCCGGGGCCACGACGGCCGGACCGGAAGGGAGGGAAAGCCATACCGATCCCCGTCCCAAGGCTTTCCTCCTCCTCTCGCCCCAGGGCATCGGGCCGGCCTCGGCGGGGTTGGACGAGGACTCCTGGAAAGGCATCGACCGGCCGTACATCGTCATCACCGGGACCCGGGATATAGGCCGCGGCGGCCAGGACTGGCAGTGGCGCCTGGACCCGTTCAAACATGCCGGACCCGGCCATAGATATCTCCTGGTCATCGACGACGCCTGGCATGGCTTCGGTGGCCTGGTTGGAGGCGCCGGTTTCCGCGGGGCCGGGCCCGACAATCCCGACCACCGCCTCTACGTGAAGACGGCCGCGATCGCCTTCTGGGACGCCTTTTTAAAGGATGAAGAGAAGGCCTTGGCTTTTCTCCAATCCGACGCGCTCGAGCGGCTGAGCGACGGCCGGGCCCGGCTGGACCGCAAGACCGCTGCGCCGGAGCCCCCACCGGCGCCCCCAGCCGGCCGGGAGACTGCTTTCGAGACCGTCGTGGAGGACGCGGATTGGCTGGACGGGACGCGGAGCCGCGGCATTCCCGTGCGGATCTACGCGCCGGCGCCCGCTCATGGCCCGGGGCCTTTTCCAGCCGTCGTCTTCTCGCACGGCGGCGGAGAGTCGCGCGAATCCTTCACCTACCTGGGAACACACTGGGCCCGTCACGGCTACATCGTCGTCTTCTTGACCCATGAGGGAAGCGACCGCAGGGCGGTGGAGGTACAGGGACTGCGGGGACTCGGGGGCGAGCCCGACGCCGAAGCGCGGCCGCTCGACCTTCGCTTCGCCATCGACCGGCTTCTGTCGGCGGACCCGGGAAGCGCGCTTCTCAAGGGACGCGTCGACGCCGGAAATCTGGCCGTGGCGGGACAATGCGTGGGGTCCACCACCGCCCTCGCCCTGGTCGGCCTGAAGGCCCGTCTTATCGGCCACGGCGGCGGCTTTCCGACCGATCCCCGTGTGAAGTGCACGGTTGTCCTGTCCCCGCAGCCGGCCGGCGGCCTCATGGCCGGCCGGCTGGGACTCGACGTGGACTCCTGGCAGGGAATCCGCGTGCCGACCATGGTCGTCACAGGCAGCCGGGATTTCAACTGGGTTCCCGAGGTCCACCGCGACCCGGCGCTCACCCGCCTGCCCTTCGACGGCCTTCCGGCGGGCGACCATTACTTGGTCGAGATCCGCGACGCCGAGCACAACGCCTTCACCGACTCCGTGCCCTACTATCCGGCGCGGACCCGCGATCCCCGGCACCACGGCTGGATCCAGCGGGCGACGACGGCGATGCTCGACGCCTATCTCCGGGGAAGCCGGACCGCGCTGGCCTGGCTGCGCGAAAAACGCCTTGAGACGGAAACGAAGGGCGAGTGCCGCCAGGAACACAAGCTCCCCGATGCGGACAGGCCCGTCGCCTCGACGGCCGCGCCGGCCGCCGCGGCAGAGGCCGCGACGAGACAAGGGCCTCGCTCCCTGGATTTCTCGCCCGTCGACGCCTTCGTCAAGGAGTCGCTCGGCCGGATCGGCGGGGGCTGCTGCCTGCTCCTCATTCACGGCGATGTGGTCGTCTATAGAAAGGCCTTCGGGACGTTTTGCATCGAGGAGACCGTGCCGATCGCTTCGGCGACCAAGTGGCTCTCCGGCGGAGTCGTCATGGCCCTGGTGGACGAGGGGAAGATCTCGCTCGACGATCCGATCTCGAAACACCTTCCGGATCTCCCGGACGAGAAGGCCGGAATCACCATCCGCCAGTTGTTTTCCCACACCCATGGCCTTCCCGAACAACCCACTCCTCACCGCAACACGCGGCTGACCATGGCCCAAGCCGTGGATGAGATCGCCCGGCTGCCCCTGGCCCATGCTCCCGGGACGTCGCTCCTCTACGGCGGAACGGGCATGCAGGTGGCGGGCCGGATCTGCGAAATCGTCTCGGGCCGGAAATGGGTCGACCTTTTCCAGGAGAAAATCGGCCGGCCCCTGCACATGACCCGCACGGATTATTACGCTTTCGGGGTGACGGAAAATCCCAACGTCGCCGGCAGCATCCGGACCTGCGTCGATGACTACGGCCGGTATCTCCGGATGATCCTGAACGGCGGCCGGTTCGAAGGGCACCGGATCCTGTCCGGCGAGGCCGTAAGGACCATGCTGACGAACCAGACGGCCGACCTGCCCGTCCTCCGCAGCGCCTGCCAGCCGTACGCAACTCTGGATCCCGAATTCGGCGCCTCCCGCTATGGCATCGGCTGCTGGCTCGAGCGGCTTGACCCGGCGACCGGGGAAGCGCGGGAAGCCACCTCCGGAGGGGCCTTCGGATGCCTGCCCTTCGTCGATCTGGAGAGGAAGATCGCCGGCGTCTACCTGCCCCACCATCGCAGCGCCGTGCAAAACCACGAGGGCAAGATCTACAACGACAGCGTGGCCGTCTTTCTCGAGCTCAGGCCCATAATCCGGGCGGTTTTCGACGGCCGGCCGCTGCCGGCCCGACGATCCGCTCCCCCGGCCGCCCCCGCCAAACCCGCGGCCCGCTCCCGAGCACGTGCGCCCGAAGGAGACGCGGCGCAACAGGCCGCCCGGATGCTCCGGTTCCTCGACCGCAACGGCGACGGGGCGTTGAGCGCGGAAGAAGCGCCGGACCGGCTGAAGCAGGCCTTTTCCTTCCTTGACCGCGACCGCGATGGGAAACTGTCACGCCCTGAGCTTGTTCGCGGCATCGAGACGTGGCAAAAACGCGGCGGCGGGGCGAGACCCGCGGCCGGCCGTCCCTCGACCACACCTCTAGCCAAGAAGGACCCGGGAATGGCGACTCCACCCGGTCTTTACGCCGTCGGCACGGCCGAGGTCTTGACGCTTCGGGACGACAGCCGGGGCCGGACGATCCCTCTCCGCGTCCGCTTCCCGCAAGGCGGCGAGTCTCATCCTGTCATCCTCTTCTCCCATTGCGTCAACGGCTCCCGGGACGATTTCCGGCCACTCGTCGAGCACTGGGTCTCCCATGGGTACGTCTGCCTTCAACCCGACCACGCCGACTCGCGTCTCTCAAATGCCGAAGGACCTCCGCTCGACTGGCGGAACCGGGCCCAGGATCTGGTTTTTCTGCTCGACTCACTGGGCCAGATCCAGGAGAGCCGTCCGGAGCTCAAGGGAAGGATGGATGCCGGACGGATCGGCGCCGCCGGCCACCTGATCGGCGCCTACGCCGCCTCGCTGCTCGCCGGCATGAGGGTCTTTCCCGGCGGCATTGGCGGGGAAACGGTCACTTATCACGACGATCGCGTCAAGGCGGCGCTCCTTCTTTCGCCGCAGGGCCGAGGCCAGGGCTTGACCGAAGAGTCCTGGGCGATGATCGACCGGCCGATGCTCGTCGTGGCCGGCAGCGAAACGCCCAGCCGCCGCACGGGAAACCCGCCGGAGTGGCGGGCCGAGCCCTTCCAGTTCAGCCCGCCGGGCAGCAAATACCTGCTCTGGGTCGAGGGCCTCAAACGCGAATACGCGGGGCTGGCGACCGGCCAGATCGGCGACCCGGCCATGGCGGCATCGGTCCTCCAGACGACGCTCCTTTTCTGGGATGCTCACCTCAAGGACCAGGCCGACGCCCGCGAAACGCTGAAATCGCGCGTCCGGGTCAAGGACGAAGTGGATCGATGAATGAAGAATTGGGAAAAGGATATAAGGGGGTTCTTGTCTCTCTCCTCCTTGGGGATCTGTTCGATGAACTGACTATAACCCCGGTAGTCGTTCGCCCGGACCTTGGCGGTCGGCTTCGGGATCATCTTGGCAGCTGTCTTTTCGAGGTCCGTGAGGACGACGGCGACGGGCTTTGTCCCCAGGTTTGAAGCCGTTGTTTCCATGTGGACCTTCAGGACGGCCAGCTGGGCGGCGGCCACCGCATCAACGGTTCGCTTCATCGCGGCGATATGGGCGCCGACCTTCGTCTTGTCCGTCGCCAGCTCCAGGATGCTGTCCAGGGTATCCCGCTCGCAGACGAGCGCCGCCTCGATATACGCCCGCGCGGATTTGTAGGATTCGCCGAGTGACTCAGTCTTGGCCGAGTTGAGATCGTCGAGCGCCACCTGGAGCTGGTGGCCGCCTCCTCGCGGCCACTCCGACCCAGCCGAGCTCGAGCGGTCCCGAGTTCGGCCGCGGCGGGCTGATGGCGATGACGCCCAGGGCGCCCTGCCTGAGACAGGCTTCTCCGTGGACCGAGCCGATGTAGCCTTCGGTGACGACGATCTTGCCCTCGACGTTGGCCTGACGGATGTCCTCGGCCGTCCCCCGCCCCACCCAGACCAGCTCGCCTCTCATCTTGGTCGGCGGACTGCCGGCGGCCAGAATCGGGACCATGTCGGTGTGGGAGGCCAGCTTCTGCCGGATGGGCGTCACCTCCCAGAGGTCGCCCCGGCCGGCGTCCCACGCTTCTCCGCCGGGATAGGCGGCGATCTCGACGTTTTCAATCCCATAACGCCTGAGCTCATCGTCCATATGATCGACAGGGACAAGTATTATAAATCATTGATATTGTATAATTTGAATATTTTCAGCCAAAATTATCAATTATTTTAATTTATTTATTGATTTTTTTGATATTTTTGCCTATATTATATTATAAAAATGAAACGAGAGGAGAAAATGAACCAAGATTGGCAGGAATTGACCAAGATCACCCGGGGAGCCCCCATTTCCGTGGAAAGGGTCCGGCTCAAGGACACCGGCATCGTTGTCGAGGGGAGCTTCGAGCTTCCCCACCTCGCCCGCCTGACCATGGAAGACCAGATCTTCGTCATAGCCTTCGTCCGTTCGCACGGGTCGATAAAGGAGATGGAGCGTCTCTTCGGCATCAGCTACCCGACGGTTAAGAACCGGCTGAACGCTATCTCCGGCCGGCTCGAGTTCGT
>JAFGAV010000122.1 GCA_016933515.1 Candidatus Aminicenantota bacterium | reverse complement strand
CTTCCATAAGATCCCCCGGATCGACGACTCGCGACTGGCGGAGATCTTCGCTCGGGAGGTTCTTGGGTTTCTGGTCCACAAGGAGCTTTTGAGCCCCGAATGGGCGGACCGCCTTCGCTCCTGGCGCCACACCGGCTTTAATGTCCATAGCCGGGTCCGGGCCAAGACTAGGCACGAGGCCGAGCGGGTGGGCAAATATATGATCCGGCCGCTGCTGTCCCTGGAGCGGCTCTCCCTCGATGAGAAGCAAGGTCAGGTCTGCTACCGGAATATTGATCGTCATTTTCTCTCCTCCGGATGGAGAGGTATGTCAGCTTTCAGACGCCTTTTGGCTTGACTGCAGGTTTCTGGCTCGCCCTCCACCATCTTGAGCTCAATTTGACATCTCTCCGAGCCGAGATTTATACTCTTCGAGGATGACCGGAGGGGAAAATTGTCACAAAAAGGCTCGCTCAACCAGCAGAGCCAAAAACCAAATTCTTATTCTCCGAGGATCTTCTCAAGCGCGGCCCTGTCGATGGCCGCTTCTTCCAAGAGCCTGATGACACGCTCGCGGTCCTTCGCACGTCCGGTCTGCAGGGCGATGGCGGCCAAGTATTCGGCCGTGACCACCCGGGCCTCGACATCGCGATATTTCAGCGTCACGGCGCCGCCCACGGCTTCACGGACAAGATCGTAGTAAGCGGGAATGAACTGGACGGGGAAGCCTTCGATGAGGAGGGCCTCGGCCTTTTCCACGTAACCGCGACCGCGGGCAAACTCATATATAGGCGCAAGCTCGTCCAATCCCTCCTTGGCTGGGATGAAGAAGATATCAAGGTCATAGGTCAGAACGGACTCGATGTAATAAGTCGCGGCGATCCCGCCGCCGATGGCATACGTCCGGATGATCTTCAGGCGGGTCATCTCCTCGATGACTCGAAGCGCTTCTTCCATCATTGCCTGCCCGCTCCAATTATCAATGAAATCTCCCGAAAAAGAAAAAGCGGCTCGAGCACAACACCCTGGATTGACAACCCGGGGAGCCCCCTCTACAATCCCGGCTTGTGAGGCCCGCGCGCGCCGTTCTCCCGCCCTTCCTGGTGCCCCTCTTCCTTCTTATTGCGCCCCCGGCCAACGCCCAATCCGTTCGCGAGGCTTCCGCCCTCAAGATCGACACCCCCGTGCGCGTCGACGGCGCCCTCGACGAAGAGGCCTGGGCCAAGGCTCCCGCGCTCTCCGATTTCGTCCAGTTCGAGCCCGACCGCGGGGTGCCGGCCACAGTCCGGACGGTCGTCCGCGTCCTCTATGACGACCGGGCCGTCTACTTCGGCTTCGAATGCTTCGATCCCGAACAGGACAGGATCGCCGCCAGCCTCTCGAAGCGAGATTCCGATCTCCGGGAGGACGACTCCGTCGCGGTCTGCCTCGACACCCACGCCGACCGCCGCTCCGCCTACTTCTTCATGACCAATCTCCTGGGGACGCAGTACGACGGCCGCATCTCCGACAACGGCCTGACCACCGACAACACGTGGGACGGCGCCTGGCGCTCGGCGGCCCGCCGGAACGAGACGGGCTGGACCGCCGAGCTGGCCGTCGAGCTGGCCTGCCTCAAATACAATCCCGGCCGGGGCAGGACCTGGGGCCTCGGGCTGGGCCGGGTCTTCCCGCGCCGGCTCGAGTCCAACTTCTGGCAGGGCCTCGTGGAGTCGCCCTACAGGGTCTCCCAGTTCGGGCGGCTCACGGGCCTCGATCTCGAGAAGGCCTCCAAAGCGCTCCAGGTCGTCCCGCACGTCGTCGGGCGGCTTGATGATTGGCGCGACGCCGGGGCCGAGGCCGGCCTCGACGCCCGCTACGCGTTCAGCCAAACGGTATCGGGTGACCTGACCCTCAATCCCGACTTCGCCACGGTGGAGGCCGACCAGGAGCAGATCAATCTGACCAGGTTCGCCCTCAGCCTTCCGGAGAAGAGGAACTTCTTCCTCGAAGGCTCGGAGATCTACCGCCAGCGCATCCAGCTTTTCTACTCGCGCCGCATCGGCGACATCTACGGCGGGGCAAAAGTCTACGGCAAGGCCGGGGGCTTCGAGTTCTCGGGGCTGTCCGCCCAGACCAAGCCCAATGAAGAGACCGGCCTCGGCTCGGCCAACTTCTCGGTCATCCGGTTGAAGACGGACGTCCTCGAAGACTCGTCCATCGGCTTCCTGGCCGCCAACAGGCTCGCCGGCGGCCGCAACTCGGGCACCGCCGGGATCGACACCTCTCTCAACTTCACGAACGCCTTCCGCTTCACCGGGCAGCTGGCCGTGAGCTATGGGGAGGCGACGACGAGCAACATCGCCTTCTTCCTCCGGCCGACGATCGACACGGCCACCTTCCATTTCCACGTCCGCTACACGCAGATCGGGGAGTTCTTCGGCGACAACGGCAACGCCGTCGGCTTCGTCCGCGACGACAACCGCCGAGAGCTCGACTCGGCCCTATCCAAGACCTTCTGGGTCAAGCGGGGCCCCCTCGAGCGCTTCGAGTACGACTCGAACTACAACATCTACTGGGGGATGAACGGCTCGCTGCGGTCCTGGCAGATTGACCAAGGGTTGGAGCTCGACTTTCGCAACAAGATGGCCGTCGAGATCGAGCACACCGAGGAGTACAAGCTCTTCGAAGAAGAGTTCCGGAACCGCCAGACCGAGCTCACGCTGGGCTATAACACCCGGGAGTGGCAGTCGGCTCGCGTCTCCTACGCGTTCGGGCGCAACTTCGGCCTCGACTTCGATCTCGTCGAGGGCTCCGTCAATCACAAGCTGACCCGGGACCTGTCCCTGGAATATGGTTTGACACGCCTGATCTTCGATCCCGATCCCGAGGAGGAGAGCACCTGGATCCACTCGCTGCGGGCCACCCATCATTTCACGCCGGACCTGTTCCTCAAGCTCTACGGACAGGTCAACTCGGCCATCGACAAGACGAGCGTCCAGCTGCTCTTCGTCTACCGCTTCCAGCCGCCCTTCGGCCTCGTCCAGCTCGCCTACCAGCGGGGCTCGACGGTTTTCGGGGTCGCCGGCGAGCGGGCCGACACGCTGTTCATGAAGTTCGCTTGGATGTTCTGAGCTTGTCATCCCGGCGGGCCTAACGCCTTCAACAGCTACATCTGGGTCATCGACGCTCATCGACCTGCGCCGGAACGAGAGGGGCATCCTCTTCTACACGCTGGCCGTGGGGTCGCTGGACGTGTCGGGACCGCATGAACGGGGGGGTTGTCCTCGAGGCAAAGGCGGCGCACTCCGGAAAGAAGATCCGCGGGCCCGGGGCGCCTCTTATCTGTTGACGGCCTTTTTACCAAATCTTGACATCATCTTGACAACCCCGCCCGCCTGGAACCCTATCATTCTCGCGGATCGAGAGATGCCTATGACCATCTTCCTGAAAAGCATGCGCCCGGTGATCCCGGTGGTCTTCATCGTCCTCCTTGTCCTGTCCTTGCCCGCGATAAGAATCGACAACTCTCTGGAGAGATGGGTGCCGCCGGGATCGTCGGAGATCACCCGCTATAAAGAGTTCCTCGAGCGGTTCGGGGGGGACGCCGCGCTGCTCATCGCCTTCCGCTATCCGGGCAACTTCGAAGGCGAAGAGGCCCAAACCCACCTGATGGACTTCTGGGAGCGGGCCGAGGGGCTGCCGGAGGTCAACGGCGTCTCCTCATTCCCTCCGCCCTTCTATCGCCTTAAGAGGCGCCCCGCCGACGACGTCCGGGCCTTCCTGCTGACCTTCACCCCGCCGTCCCATCTGGATCCCAACCGGCCCGAGCTCCTGGCGGCCGTCCGGGATTTGCTCGAGGCCACCCCTCTCGAATCGCACCTGGCCGGCACGGGGGTCATCCACGAGGCCATCAACGAGGAGACCCTCGGCTACACCCGGTCGTTCATCGGCCTCGGCCTGGCCTTCCTGGCCGTCCTGCTGTTTCTCGTCCTCAAGAGCCCTCGGGCCTTCTTGATGACGCTCGGCGTATCGGCCGGCGGCGTCGCCACGCTCTTGTTGGCCGCGGCCGCCTTTCGCATCCCGCTGAGCCTGGCCGCCGCCGTCCTGCCGGTCCTGGTCCTCTTCTACGGGACGTCCGGCTCCCTCCACGTGCTCTTCCACCGCGGCGACTTCCGGCAGGTCCTCGGTCCCTGCCTGATGGCGGCGGCGACCACGGCCATCGGCTTCCTGACGTTCTGGCCGAGCCCCATCCCCCTGCTGAAGGACTTCGCGCTGCTGGCGGCGGCAGGTATCGTCGGAGGGTTCGTTTGGGCCCTTTTCCTCTTTTTCCCCAGGCGCTACGTCTTCGCGCCCAGGGCCGGCATCGAGGGAGCCTTCCGGCGGTCTCCCGTGCCCTCGTCCCCCGCCTTTATCGTCCTGTTCCTGGCGGCCGGGGCGGCCGCTGTGCCGGGGCTCCTGAAGCTCAGGGCCGACATCGACAGCCTGGCCATCCTGTCGCCCGCCCATCGCGCGGCGATCGACCAGCGGTTCATCGAGGCCAACGTCACCCGCTTCGTCCCCCTCGAATACACGGTCGAGACCGACAAGGTCGAAACTTCCCGCCTCAACCACTGGGTTTCGGCCGTTCTCGAGCTCGAGGAGGTCGACGGAGCGGTCAGCTACCTGGGCATCCTCCCGGAGGAGCGGGTCGGCGCCCGCTACCTGTCGGCGGACGGCCGCACGGGACGCGTCACGTTCTTCGTTCCCATGCTGTCGACGACCCGGGGCCTGGCGCTGGCCGGAAAGGTCGAAGCCCTGGCCGCAGGCCTTCTCCCGGGAGTCGAACTCGAGGTCAACGGCTATGTGACCCTCTACGCCGTCGTCGCCGAGGAGCTGAAGAAGGCCTTCCTGGAGAGCCTGGCCCTGGCCTTCGTCCTGATCTTCATTGTCATGGGCCTCTACCTCCGGGACCTCCGCCTTTTCGCCGCCTCGGTCCTGCCCAATGTCGTGCCCATCATCTTCGTTCTCGGTCTGATGGGCTGGTCGGGCCTGACGCTGAGCATGGCCACGACACCCATCGGCTGCCTCATGCTCGGCATCCTGGTCGACAACACCTTCCACCTTCTCTACTGGTTCCGAAGGACCGGGACCATGCCCGAGGCCTTCCGAGAGGCCGCGCCGGGGATGGTCCTGACGAGCGTCATTCTCGCCGTGGGTTTCTCGGTGTTCCTCCTGGCTTCCTCGCCTCCCGTCCGCCAGTTCGGCCTCCTGAGCCTGGCCGCCCTGGCCGCCGGTCTGGCCGGCGACTGCGTCCTCCTCCCGGTCCTTGTCCGCATGTTCGCTCGCAAGCCCGCCTCGGAGGCGGCCCATGGATAGGATCCTGACGTCCGAACGGGAACTGGCCGCCTCGCCGCGCGTCCCGAACTTGGCCGCGCTCGTCTTCGAGCCCCTGGCCCACCGCGACGAGCGGAGCGAGATCGTCATCAGCCACGACGGGCCCGCCCTTGTCCGGGTCTCGCTCCAGCGGTTGCGCTTCGTCGTCTCCGGTCTTATGGGCGAGTTCCGGAAAAGGGGCATCGAACCAGGAACGACCGTCCTGTTGGCCTCGGTCTCCGGCGGCAGCGAGATGTTCACCGCCCTGACCTTCACCGCCCTGGCCGCCTACGGCGCTAGGGTCCTGCTGCCCATGTTCGTCGAGACCGGCCCGCTCGAGGAGTGGCTGGACCTGGCCGGCTGCGCGGCCGTCGTCGTCCCGGAGCGGGACATCGCGGCCCTCGAACGCCACGACAAGGAGAAGGGCATCGTCCGGGCCGTCAAAGAAGCGGCGGCCCGCAGGAGTCTCCCCTGCTTTGACCCGCTGGCCGACTTCGACCTACGCGGCTGGCTCGGACGCGACGTGCCGGAGGCGCCTGACGGCGCTCCCCTCGACCCCGAGGCCGTCCGGGCCCTGGGCACGACGTCCCACACGACCGAGGCCCTCATCGTCACGACCTCGGGAACCTCGGGCCGGTCGAAGCTCTACGTCTACGAGCAGGGGGCCTTCATCCGCAGCTGCCTGAGCTGGCAGGCGGCCGGATTCTACGCCCCCGACAAGCTTGGCGGCCGCGGATTCACGCCCCTGTTCACCCACACGATGGGCATCCGCGCCTATTTCAACGCCCTGTGGACGGGCTCTCCGGTGTGCCTCATCAACACGGAGTGGTTCGAGGAAAAGCCGGAGACCGTCCGCTATTTCCTTCTCCGGATGCTGCCGGAGCACCTCACGGGAGGGCCGGCCGTCTATAACCTGCTGCTCGAGCTGGCCCGCACGTTCCCCGAGCTTAAGGACAGGCTCAAGTCGTCCCTCAAGGTCGCGGTCATGAGCGGCGCGCGGGGCGACGGCCGTACGGCAGCGGCCGTCGAGTCGGCCTTCGGCCTCGTCCTCCATAACGCCTTCGGCATGACCGAGACCCAGCAGGTCCTGAGCACCCTGCTCTTCGAGGACCCGCGGCCCGAGGACCTTCGCTCTCTCGGCCGGTCCCTGCCCGGCGTCTCGATCGGCCTCGTCAAGGTCGACGGGGGGCCAAACCTCTACAGGCTCTTCGTCAAGTCGCCGTTCGGCTGCAAGGCGGTCCTCGGCGATCCCGCCGGGAACGGCGCGGTGGAGGGTTTCCTCGACACAGGCGATATCGTCCGTCTGGGCGGCGAGGATCGTCTGTTCTACGAAGGACGAGACGGCCGGGACTTCATCAAGGACGGCTTCGGCGTCAAGATCCCGCTGGCGTCCATGGCCGATCACTACGCCGCACTCCACGGAAAGGCCTCGCACGTCGAATACTTCCCGATGCGCGACAGCCCCGGCCTGGCCGCCCTCGTCTTCTCGAACGGAGGCCCGGTGGGGCCAGCGGCCGCGGGCGGCAAAGCCGCCCTCCGCGATCTCTCCAAGCTCGTCGCCGAGACCAACACCCGCCTCTATGAAACGCTCGAGCCGTTCGAGTTCCGCCACCGCGTTATCCGACGCCTGGCCCTGACCGAAGGCCCGGCGCCGAGGACCGTCAAGGGGAACGTCTCCCGCTACAGGATCGAGGTCACCTTTAGGGAGACGATCGCCGGGCTGACCGACCCCCAGGCCCTGCCGCCCGGCGTCGAGGCCTGCGGCGACCTTCTCTACGCGTCGGGGAAGTTCAGCCGTTTCCTCAACCCCTACGTCGGCGGCATGCTGGCCGGGCTGCGGCTCGACCATTCCTATCACCGAGCCGAGAAGGACTCGCTCTTCGCCTTCGAGGCCGGCCGGGAGGTCGAGGTCCTCGACCTCGTCGGCGGCTTCGGCACGAACCTCCTCGGCCACGGCAACCGGGAGATCAGGACGGCGGCCGTCTCTTTCCTCGAGTCCGGCGACGTCCCGCTCTCCGACCAGGGGAGCATTCAGGAGCACGCCG
Source organism: Candidatus Aminicenantota bacterium (assembly GCA_016933515.1). GTDB lineage: Bacteria > Acidobacteriota > Aminicenantia > Aminicenantales > JAFGAV01 > JAFGAV01. The sequence goes on along the minus strand of JAFGAV010000122.1, from coordinate 6,462 downwards.
GGCGCCTGGCCGCGGAGCTGGCCTCGATGGTCGGCGAGGCGACGGGGCGCGATTACGGGGTCCTTCTGGCCTCCTCCGGCTCCGAGGCCGTCGAGATGGCCCTGCACCATGCGGCCCTGGAGTGGAAAAAGAGGCTGGAACGCATGGAGGAGGAGCAGCTCCAGCGCTTCGGCGACGCGGCCCGGGCCCTGCGCGATGAGAACCGCAGGGCGCTCCGCGGGGTCCGCCCGGCCGTCGTCACCCTGAAGGACGCCTTCCACGGCAGCTCCTCGGGCCCGCGCTCGCTCCTCGGGAGCGACGAACAGCGGGGCGCGTTCGGGAACCTCTCCGCGTTCGAGCGCATCCCGGTCGACGACCGCTCCCCCTCATGGGAAGAGGGCTTGGAGCGCCGGTTGGCCGGTTCGCGCGTCGATCTCCGGAGGCTCGTCGCCGACGGGGACGGATGGCGCGTCGAGACCGTCCCCGTGAGCACGGTCATCGCCGCCGTCGTCGAGCCGGTCATCGGCGAGGGCGGGGTCCGCGAGGTCGATCCGGAAGTCCTCCGCCGCCTCGGCCGCTTCGACTTTCCTCTGATCATCGACGAGATCCAGTGCGGCCTCGGCCGGACCGGATCGTTCTTGGCCTCACAGGGGGTCGTCGCCGACTACTGCCTTTTCGGCAAGGCCCTCGGCGGCGGGATCGAGAAGATCGCCGCCGTGGCCATCGATAAAAAGCGGTTCCGGAACGAGATCGGGAAATACTACGTCTCGACGTTCGCCAACGGCGGCCTGGCCGCCCGCGTCGCCTTGAAGAGCCTGGCGGTCATCAGGGCCGACGACGTGCCCGGCAGGGCCCGGAGACAGGGAGAGAAGCTCCGGGAGAAGCTCGAGGCCGTGCGGGCAGCCTTCCCCGGGGTCATCGACGCGATCACGGGCCGCGGCCTCATGCTCGGGGTCCGGTTCGCAGACTTCTCGGGAAGCGGCAACATCCTCCTCCGGACGCTGACCGCCCGCAAGATGGCCAGCTATGCTTTTGCCTCCTACCTCCTCCGGCGCCGCCGCGTCCGGGTCCTGCCGACCCTGTCCGCACCGGACGCCCTGCGCCTCGAGCCGTCCGCCTACGTCAACGACGAGGAGATCGACCGGGCCGCCGCGGCCTTCGGGGACCTGGCCCGGACGATCGACGCGCGCCGCACGTACGACCTCTTCCTGGCGCTCATGGACGGCGATCCCTTCGACGACAACAAGGGCCGGCCCGGGCGGCCCGGACTCGTTCCGTCGCGGATCGAGGCCCCGGCCGAAAACGCGTCACAGGTGGCCTTCATCGCCCACTTCAGCCGCCCGGCCGAAGAGCTGCGGATCATCGACCCGGACCTCTCGCGGGCCTCGGATACCGGGCTGCGGATCCTTTTCAACCGGCTCCAGTCGGTGATGGAGATGAAGCCGTTCGTCCTGTTCGCGAAGAACCTGTGCCGCGGGCGGGTCCACTTCAGCTTCGTCATCCTGCCCGCCGACTCGGCCGAGCTCGAGCGCCTCCACCGGCTGGGGAAGACCCGCCGGATCGTGGCCTGCGTCCAGGAGGCCGTCGACCTGGCGGCCCGCGGCGGGGCCAAGGTCATCGGCCTGGGCGGATACGCGTCCATTCTCAGCCGCAACGGAACGGCCCTGGCCGAGCCGGAAGGGACCCGGATCATCACCGGCAACACGCTGACCGCGGCTTCGGGGATCCGCCGGCTGACGGAAGAGATCGGGAGGATGCGAGGCGGGCAGCGCGGCCTGACCCTGGGGATCGTCGGGGCCTCAGGGAATATCGGGGCCATCGTCACGGAGTGCCTCCTCGCGACCGACGGCCTGTTCTCGAGGGTCATCCTGGCCGACCGCAAGCCGGCCAAGATCGAGGCCTTCGCCGACGGCCTCGACCGCGGCGGCTTCCGCGGGACGCTCGAAACGGCCTGCGGACTCGGCACCCTCCGTGCCTGCGACGTCATCGCCGTGGCCGCCAACACCAACGACCCGATCATCTTTCCCCACCACCTGAAACAGGACGGGCCGGTGCTCGTCGCCGACGTCTCCATCCCGCCGGCCCTGGCCCCCCAGGTGGCCCGCATGCCTAACGTGAGGACGCTGCCGTTCGCCTCCTACGTCAGCCTGCCCGACGACCCGGACTTCGTCATCAGCTCACACACGCCGAAAGGCGCGGTCTTTTGCTGCGCCGGCGAGGTCATCCTCTGCGGACTGGAGAGCCCGGACGTGCCGCTCAAGGGCCGGATCACCTCGGCGGCCATCCGGTCCGTGACGGAGCTGGCCCGAAAATACGGATTCTTCAAGAGACTGGGGGCGGTCGAGAGCTTTCGACCGAAGCACATTCCATGAAACCTCCGTACAACTATGGCCTTTCCCAGGAGGACGCCCTGACCGAGGAACGGGCCCTCGGTCTCCGGGCCGGGGACCGGCTGCTTTGTATCGCCAGCGCCGGCGAGGTTCCCCTGAATCTGCTGGCCCGCCGGGACCTGACGATCGAGGCCGTCGATACTTCGCCGGGCCAACTCGCCCTCAGCCGCTTGAAGGCGGCGGCCTGCCGGACCCTCGAGCCTCTCGAGGCCGCGGCCCTCCTGGGATTTACGGACACATCGCCCGAAGGAAGGCGGCGGCTCTTCCGGCGGGCCGCCGAACGGCTGGACGACGACGACCGGCGGTTCTGGACCGTGAACGGGGAGGCGATCGACGCAGGGCCTATCCGGGCCGCCCGTTTCGAGAGGTATCTCGGGCGTTTCAGCCCCGCGGTCCGCACGATCCTCGGCCGGCGGAAGCTCCTGGGTCTGTTCGAACAGGAGACCCTCGCCGACCGGGAGAGATACTTCGACCGGCGATTGAGCACGGGCGCCCTGAAGGCCGTGTTCAAGACGGCCTTCCATCCCGCCCTGTACCGCAAGCGGGGGATCGCCGAAGAGGGCCTGCGCCATGTCGCGGAAGGCGGGCCGGGCGGCTTTTTCTACAGCCGGTTCCGGGATTTCTGTACGGTGACCCCGGCCAAGACGAATTATTATCTGCAGTTCATCTTCTTCGGCCGCGTCCTATTCCCCGAGGCCCTGCCCGAATATCTTGGCGAGGAAGGCCTGCGGCGCGTCCGGCGCGAACACGGCCGGATCGCCTGGCGCCTGGCCTCCTTCCAGGACGTCCTCAAGGCCGGCGCCCCCGGCGCGTTCAACAGGTTCCACCTATCGAACATCGGCGACTGGATGGGCTGCGACGAGTACGCCCGGCTCCTGGAGCTCTTGCGGTCCCGGGCCGTGCCCCCGGCGACGGCCGTATCGCGCTACATCCACCTGGACCACCCCGTCCCGCGCTCGCTGGACGGGCGGATCGTCCGGATGGACGGCCGGGGCGAGGAGCTGATGAGGACCGACCGGTTCCCTTTCTATCACCTCGTGGTCATGGAGCTGCGATGAGGGAGGATGCCGCCGACTATCAGGTGAGGGCCATTTCCCGGGAGTACAACTGGGACATGCTCCGGGTCCTCAGCGATTCGCCGATCGAGACCCCGGCGCTCGACGTCGTCTTCGACCGGCGGCCCGACATCTTCGCCGTCCCCCGCCTCTTTTCCGATCGGATCGACTGCGCCGGCTTCTTCGACGGCAACAGGCTGGTCGGCTTCGCCATGCTCCTCCGCCAGACCCGGCTCGTCAACGGCGAGCCGAGGCCCGTCTTCTATTTCGGCGGCGCCCATGTCCGTCAGGAGGCCCGCAACCGGGGCTTCCTCTACCGGACGGGGAGGTTCCTCGCACGGGGGACGCGCGGCGAGGCCGAACTCGGCTACGCCGTCGTCATGGCCGAAAACAGCGCCGCCCGGAAGTTCATCGGCGCGCGGCGGCCCGACTACCCCGACCTCCCCCATTCCAAGAACGTCGCCGTCTTCCGGGCCAAGAGCGTCCTCGTCGCCGGTCCGAGAAAAGAGGACCGGAAGTACCGCGTGCGGCGTGCGGGGCCCGACGACGTCGAGGCCATGGTCGCCCTGCTCCGCGCGGAGTACAGGGACCGGCTGTTCGCCCCGGTCGTCGACCGGGATTCGTTCATCGAGAGCCTGGCACGGCGGCCCGGGTGCGGCATGGACCGGCATTACGTCGTCGTCCGGAACGGGGAGATTGTCGGGACATGCGCGGCCTGGGACGCGGGGAGCCTCAAGCAGACCCGCATTCTCCGCCTGGGCCGGAAGCTGAGATGGCTCAGGGCGGCCCACTCGGCCGCCGCCGACCTGCTGGGCTTCGCCCCGATGCCCCGGCTGGGGATGCCCACGCGCGACGTGACCGTTTGCGACTGCGCGGCCAGGGGCCGAGACCCGCGGGTCCTGCGGGCCCTGCTTGCCGCGGTCCACAACGAATGCGCGCGGAGACGCTACAACTTGATGATCGTCGGCGCCTGCCACGGGGACCCGCTGTTCGAGGCGGTCCGGGGCTTCCCGGGGCCGTCGACGTTCTCGACCGTCGCCCTGTTCGCCTGGGACCCAGCGCTCCTCGAGGAAGGTCGCATCGACGCGTCCCTGCCCTTCATCGACCCCGTCATGCTCTGAGAGTGGATAGCTGCGCTCCGGTTCCTAATGGGGCTTGAAGTCGCAACCGTTTCAGGGCATCACCGGTTATAATTTCATGGAGGAGCTGACATGAACATCGTCAAGATCCTGCTTGTCATCGTCACCGGCCTGATCCTCGTTCTGTCCGTTCTCGCCGGACAGAAGGTCGAGACCGTCGACGTGGTCCGGGTCGTCCACAACACGGGCCCGTGGGCCTGGGGAAATTCGCCGCCGGTCGCCCTCGAGCCCGTTGCGGTTATGAAAATGGCCCGGAGGGATGAAGTGATCCTATTCAAGCAAGGATTGATGCTCGGGCAGAAGTGATGGACGCCCTCCCCGGCAACGAAAACGACCTCCGGGTTTTTCGGCCCACAGCAAGGTCGAAGCCAAGACCAATTGACATCTCATGCCCTCCGATGTATCTTCTCTGAGGACGGCTGGAGGGTGATATTGTCACAAATAGGCTCGCCCGACCGGCACAGCCAAAAAGGAAACTCTTATTTAACCATAAGCCTGTAGAGGTCACACAGCTTAGTCTCGTCCTAAACTGGTTCGCAGAGCTCAAGCGGTTGGCCCCGCCCGGCAAGCAATAAATTCGAGGACATAATACCTAATTCCCAATTTCGCGAGCGCGGCGGGTGCCCGGGAAGATGGGGTCACGGACCTGCAGGACACGTCCCCGGCCCATACCAGGCTGACTTAAGATGGAGCATCTGCCGATTGCACGAGATTTCCTTTTGCTTGCATAAAGTCCTAAAATATAGTACCATCTCTCCATGAGGATCGATTTGGCCAAACTTCGAGAGCTCGCCGGAAAACGGGGGCTGACCCTCAGCGCCCTCCTTTCCAAAGCCGGGGTCAGCAAGACGGCGTTCTACCACCTGGCCCACAAGAGTTCCGTCCTTCCCGCCTCGCTCCGGTCGCTCGCGGACACACTGGCCGTGCGGCCGGGCGCCTTTCTCACCGAGACGGACCCTGATGTCGCGAAGATCCAGCGCATCCGGGCCCTCACCGACCGCATCGTCGCTGGAGACCCGAAGCTCGACCGGGACAACGTTCGGTTGACGCTCCTCCTTCTCGAAGAGGAGCCGATCCGCCGTCTGCAAAGGAGCCTGACCCGTGGCAGAAAACTCCATCTTCACCGGTAGGGAGATCGCTTTTCTGAAAGAGCTCCACAAACGGGGAGTCGACTACATGATCGTCGGCGCCGCCGCCGGGGCCTTGCAGGGAGCTCCGATCGTCACCCAGGATATCGACCTCTGGTTCAAGGATCTCGCTGATCCGGGCTTGAAAAGGGCCTTGGCAAAGGTCGGCGGGGTCATCGTCGCGCCGGTCGGCCTCCATCCCCCGACATTCGCCGGCGGGGCCGTCGAGTTGTTCGACATCGTCTTGACGATGCACGGGCTGGGCACGTTCGATGAAGAGATGGAGCACACGATCCTTGTCGATCTGGGGCGTTTGCCCGTTAGGGTCCTGTCCTTGGACCGCATCATCAAGAGCAAAGAAGCGGTCGGCCGCCCCAAGGATGTCCTGACCCTTCCGGTGCTTAAGGACGCATTGGCCACGATCAAGAAGAGGAAGAGATCGAAATAATAGACGGTGACGCGCTTGTTCGTATCCTTCACGGCATTTTTCCCCGGGGATATTTTAGCGCTATAACGCTATAACGTCAAGTCGCCAACTGAATGTCGGCGGGCGCGAAAACGGCGAAGCCGGGCGATAACCCGGTCCGCGCTGGCCACGGCTTCGCAGTTCAGACGTCGGGCGGTCGCGAGAAGCAAGGCGTCGTTCGTCAGCAGGGCCGCTTCCCGTTGGATGCGCATGGCCTCAAGGACATCGGGGGTCCCGAGCGGTTCCACCCTTAGTCCGATGGCGAAGAATTCCCGCATCCGGGCTTCGTATCGCGTCAGGCGCCGG
>JAFGAV010000121.1 GCA_016933515.1 Candidatus Aminicenantota bacterium | reverse complement strand
GATCTGTGCTCCGAAAACCGTCCGGGAAAACGGCCGGCCGGCGCGGCAAGGAGAACGGCGAGCGCTACCGCGCTCTGCTCGAACACCTTCCGGTCGGCATCTACCGGACCACGCCCGAGGGCCGAATCGTCGAATTCAACCGCGCTCTGGGCGAAATCCTCGGAGCGGCCAAGCCGGCCGATCTCCTGCGGGTCAATGTCAGGAATCTCTACGTCAAAGCCAGAGACCGCGACGAACACCTCCGGAGGCTCGAAAAGAAGCCCATTGTCTTCAAGGAGTTCGAGTTCAAGCGCCTGGACGGATCCAAAGTCTGGGTCCGGGACCATCCTCGCGCCGTCAAGGACGCCCGCGGCCGGATCGTTTGTTACGACGGGATCATTGTCGACATCACCGCAAGAAAAAGAGCGGAGAAGCAGCTCCACAAGGCCCTGACCGACCTGGAGCGGGCCAATAAGAAGTATCTCAGCCAATCCCTGACCGACGATCTGACGCGTCTTTACAACCGCCGGGGCTTCTTTTCCTTCGCCCAACAGCTCTTCCGCATCGCCAAAAGGGTGCGCAATCCTCTCTGCCTGGTCTTCCTGGACATCGACAATCTCAAGGTCATCAACGACACCTGGGGCCACAAGGAGGGCGACCGGGCCCTCTTCGAATTCGGAAACATTCTCAAGGAGACGTTCCGCGAGTCGGACGTCATCGGCCGCGTGGGCGGCGACGAGTTCGCCGTCCTCGTCCTCCTGCCCACGCGCGACCAGGGCCGCCTCCTTCTCGAAAGGCTGCAGGACCGGCTCGAAGCCTTCAACCGCCGGCGCCGGAAGAAATTCTCCCTCGAAGCCAGCATGGGCGTGGTGTGGTGCGATCCGGAACAGCGCCGCTCCCTCCAGAATCTCCTCATGGCCGCCGACCGGCGGATGTACTGGAACAAGCAGCGCAAATCCCGGACGCGGCTGTTTCCCTCGACCTTGAAATCCTGATCCCGAGGCCGATCCGCCTCCAGGGAGCTCGCTCCTCTTTCCCCCCCGGATCGGTTCCAGGCGTCCGAACCGCTTTCAAGATCCTTTTCGGGAGAACGTCTTCCAGGATTCCCGGGGGGCCACAAATCTTTTCCGGAGCGGGAAAGGATTCGCGCGCGGCTTGCGCGCGGGGGGAATTTCCTCTATCATTTTCCCTGTCACCGGGAAAGAATTCATCATGGCTTCCGCCGCCGAAAAATGGGTCGACGAGCAGGCCCGCCTGGCCAAGCCGTCCCGCATCGTCTGGTGCGACGGCTCGGACGGCGAGGCGCAGCGCCTCATCGAAATCGGCTGCGAGGAAGAGCAGATCAGCGGCCCCGTCTTTCTCAAGCTCAACCACAAGCTCTGGCCGACGGCCTACCTTCACCGCAGCCATCCCACGGACGTCGCCCGCACCGAGCACCTGACCTTCGTCAACCACTCGACGCGCGAGGCGTCCGGCCCGAACAACAACTGGATGGACATCAAAAAGGCCAAGGCGCTCTTGACCCGGCTGTCCGACGGATGCATGCGGGGCCGGACGATGTACGTCCTGCCCTACATGATGGGCCATCCCGACTCCCCCTACGCCAAGGCCTGCCTGATGTTCACGGATTCGACCTATGTCGCGGTCAGCATGCGCATCATGACCCGCATGGGACGCGTCGTGATGGACAAAATCCGCAACCGGGACGACTTCATCAAGGGCTTCCACTCCGTGGGCGACCTGAGCCCCGACCGCCGCTACATCATGCATTTTCCCGAGGAAAGCCTGGTGTGGAGCGTGGGCTCGGGCTACGGCGGGAACGCCCTGCTGGGCAAAAAGTGCGTTTCGCTCCGTATCGCCTCCTACCTCGGCTACCGTCAGGGATGGCTGGCCGAACACATGGTCGTCATGGGCATCGAGGACATCCGGGGCCGCGTGACCTACGTCACCGCCGCTCTGCCGAGCGCATGCGGAAAAACGAACCTGGCCATGATGGAATCCGCCCTGCCCGGCTACCGCATCTGGACCCTGGGGGACGACATCGCCTGGCTCAACATCGGCCCGGACGGCCGGCTGTGGGCCATCAATCCCGAGGCCGGCTATTTCGGCGTGGCGCCGGGAACGTCGATGAAAACCAACCCCAACATGATGGGCACCCTGCGCCGCGGGGCGTTCTTTCCCACGCTGTTCACCAACGTCGGCCTCAACACGGAGACGAACGAGCCGTGGTGGGAGGGCCTGGAAGGCGAGCCGCCGCCGCAGGCGCAAGACTGGCAGGGCCGTCCCTGGCCGGACGGACGGGGCTCCAAGGCCGCCCACCCCAACTCGCGCTTCACCGTGGCCACGATCAACACTCCCAGTCTGTCGAAAGAATACGACAATCCTTACGGTGTTCCCATCTCGGCCATGATCTTCGGCGGCCGCCGGGCGCATCTCATTCCCCTGGTCGTGGAGAGCCTGAGCTGGGCCAACGGCGTGTTCCTCGGCGCGCGCATGGGCTCGGAGACGACCGCGGCCGCCGCCGGCCGCGTGGGCGTCGTGCGGCGCGATCCCATGGCCATGCTGCCCTTCGCCGGCTACAACATGGGCGATTACTTCCGCCACTGGCTGAACATGGGCCAGCGCCTGACCCGGCCCCCGAAAATCTTCTCCGTCAACTGGTTTCGCGTGGACGAGAACGGCAAGTTCCTGTGGCCGGGTTTCGGCGAAAACATGCGCGTCCTGAAGTGGATCGTGGACCGGGTCGAGGGCCGGGTCGGCGCCAGGGAAACACCGGCCGGGCTCGTGCCCAAGGTGGAGGACCTGGACGTCTACGGGCTCGACATCCCCAGCGAGCGGCTGGCCAGGCTGTTCGACGTCCGGATGAAGGATTGGCGCGACGAGGCGGCCGACATCAAGGAATCCCTCAAGAAATACGGGAACCGCTTGCCCCGCGAGCTGTGGGCCGAATACGAGGCCCTCGAAAAACAGACGAAATAGCCGCGGACTCCGGAGTTTCCCTTATGGGGCTTCAACCGAGATTTTTTTCCTTGCGTCTTCGGGAGCAGGAAGCGCGCGCCGAGCGGCGCCGAAAGCGCGCTCGTCGAGTTCTAGGCCGCGGGCCCCGGCCGGGATCACCGGG
>JAFGAV010000120.1 GCA_016933515.1 Candidatus Aminicenantota bacterium | reverse complement strand
CCTGCCGTTTTCATTCGCCTTTTTCCTCATTACCGCCGTTTTCTTTTGCGGCGATTAGGTCTTTCTCGGCGTCCTTCTGTGCGACGTAGGCTTTGAGATCGAGAACGTCATCGGTGCGCTTCGAGTCCAGACCAAGCGCCGAAAGCGCCTGACGCTGACACGTCAGGAGCCGGGAAATTTCGAGAACGACGGGTTGGAATTCGGCGACGCCTCGAAGCCATTTCCCTGGATGGATGATCCCCGCCTTTTTCAAAATTTCTTGGATCAGCGCAAGAAGACCTTCGACTGTGACCACCTGGCCGATCAGGACTTGCTTCCAGGGATCGTCCGAACCGGGAACGGATTCGACAAGCGCAGAACGGAGCGACGTCAAATGACGCTGAATCCGCCGCTTTCCCCGGATTGAGACCGGGATCTTCCCCTTCATTCGATAGGCAAAAAGCCCATGCCTCAAACCTTCGACATTGCCTTTAACGAAACGTCCGGTTTGATCGCGTCCATTTTTAAGTTCTTCAGACATTCGAAATTCCTTCAAATCAGATAAAAGTGACGAAAATTTGTGCAGTTTTCAAATGGGAGATCAAGCCCTTTTTTGATTTTTTTTCATGTGCGGACAATAGAAAGCGGCATAAAAACACGGCAAATTGGGATGAAATCATTGAAAAAGAAGAAATAATTTTCCCGTTTTCCATAGGAAATCGCAATTGATTGAAAACAATATATTTAAGCACGTTAAAAGTTGACATAATAGTTATGTCAACTATTCATGAAAAGCGGAATTCTTTCTTTCATGAAAACATGAAGGCGGGATATGATGAAAGGGCAAGGCTTCATGGTCTTGGCCGTCATCAATAACAAGGGCGGGACAGGAAAGACGACGTCGGCCGTCAGCCTGAGCGCAGCGTTGGCGTTGAAGGGTCTGCGGGTGCTTCTAGTCGACCTGGACGCCCAGGCTTCCGCTTCCCTGTTCCCCGCTCGACAGGTCAGCTTTATGCAAAGGCAGACCTCTCCCCGTGTGACCACCGTGTGACGCCGGTGTGACAGATTCAGTTGAAAACCGCTGAAACTACGGGTCTAGGATTGAAAGGACAAAGCATTAATAATCTTGAAAGTGAAGGAAAATACAAGCGCGCCCGGCAAGACTCGAACTTGCGACCTTCTGATTCGTAGTCAGGCGCTCTATCCAACTGAGCTACGGGCGCGCACCGGATCGCTTGGGAACGCGCACAATATAGCGCAAAACCCGTTAAATTTCAATCGTCGCGGCTCGGCACGGCGAGAGGATCATCGCCTTCGTCATGAGCCGAGCGTCATTACGACCCGCTCTCTATGACGAGCTGCGGACAACGGAGCATGCGGGGAGCCTTGGGGACATATCCCCCTCGTTATGGCGCGGCGTCCATGCCTCGCCTTCGAAACAAGGAGGCGGGGAGAGTCCGCCCGGTCCGGCAACCACCCTCAATCCACAGTCAGCACGGCGGCGCCGTTGACCTCGCCCTGCTTGACAAGGAGCAGCGCCTCATTGGCCATTTCCAGGGGAAACGTCGTGGTTCGGGTCTTGATCGGGATGCGGGCCGCGGCCGCGAGCAGTTCCTCGCCGTCGCGGCGCGTGGCGTTGGCCACGCTGCGAAGCGCGCGCTCCTGGTAGAGATGCTGCTCGTAATCCAGGGACGGGACGGGCGTCATGTAAATGCCGGCCAGAGCGACCGCTCCGCCGCGCTCCGTGAGGCGCAGGGCCTCGGGCACGAGCTCTCCGGCGGGGGCGAAGATGACCGACCCGTGAAGCTTGACCGGCAATTTGCTGTTGATCGTCCCAACCCAGGCCGCACCCAGTTCGCGGGCGAGTTTCCTGTGAGCGGCGCTCCGCGAAAAAACGAACACCTCGCAGCCCATGCTGCGGGCCACCTGGATGGTCACGTGGGCCGAAGCGCCGAACCCGAACAGGCCCAGCCTCTGCCCCTCCCGGACTCCGCTCAGCCGGAGGGACCGATAGCCGACGATGCCCGCGCAGAGAAGCGGTGCCGCCTCAATGTCCGTGAATTCCGGGGGCAGGGCGTAGAGAAACGCCTCCGGAGCGATCATGTATTGGGCGAATCCGCCGTGGGCGTGAAAGCCCGTGAAGCGGGCCTGAAGGCAGAGGTTCTCGTCCCCCCTCTTGCAAAACTCACAGCGCCCGCAGGAAGAATAGAGCCACGCCGCGCCCACCCGCTCGCCCTCCTGGAATCGTTCGGCGTCCTTCCCTCTTTTCTCCACGACGCCCACGACCTGGTGCCCGGGAATGCGGGGCAGCTTGGCCCCGGGCAGTTCGCCCTCCACGGTGTGAAGATCGGTATGGCACACGCCGCAGACCCGAACCCGAACCCGGACCTCCCCCGCCCCAGGCTCGGGCACGGAAAGCTCCACGGGCTTTAACGGGACGGTTTCCACGGGCGCGAACTTTTTCAGCATCATGGCCCGCACGTCTCTACTCCTTTTTTTTCTTCCGGCATTCGCGGCATGTTCCGAAGACCTGGAGGGAATGCTTTTTCAACTCGAATCCCTCGGCCTCTCCCACGCGATCCAGCAGAGCGCGCAATTCCTTGTTTTCAAACTCGCAAACGCGGCCGCAGACGAGACAGATGAAATGCCCATGGCCGGGGCGGTTTGTCCCGGGCTCGTAATGGCTGTGCCCCTCGCCCAGATCCAAGGGGCTGACCAGGCCGCTCCGGACCATGAGCTTGAGGGTGCGGTACACGGTGGCCAGGGAGACTCCGTGGCCCTTGGAGCGCAGCCGCTTATGAACCGCGGCGGCATCCGGATGGATTGTGGAGCGGGAAAAGATTTCGTTGAAGATGAGCTCGCGCGTCCGTGTCTTTTTCAGCCGCGCTTTGCGCAAAAAATCGTCGAACTCGGATCGCGCGCCGGGCTTGGCCCGCGGAGACTCCGTCACCGTTTTTTCTCCTTCCGTCCGGCGCCTTTTGCTTTGGCCCGCAGCCTCTTCAGGCGGCGGGTGAAATCCTCGTGAAAGCTCGGAGAGAGGCTTCGGGAAAGGGCCAGCCCCTCCTCGGCGAAACGAATGGCCTCCTCCAAATTCTTCTCGTGGTGTTCGTAGTGAACGGCCAGCTCCCGGTAACAGCTCAGCTCCCGGGAAGAGATCGTCCGGCCTCCGGAGACGAGTTCCTGCCACAGCGAGACCGCCTCTCCGTATTGTCCTTGCCTTTTGAAGTGCTGCGACAGCTTGAGCCGAGCCCGGACGGCCACGTCCGCGCTCAATCGCCCGTCCACCGCCCTCCGGAACACCCGGAGGGACTCCTGGGACCGCTTGACCCGCTCGTACATCCGGCCCACGCCGTAATAGTCCATGCCGTCGATGTCCTCCGGCCATTCCTCGGCCGCGCTCTTCTGGACCAGCCGCGCCCCGCTGACGACGAGGGCCAGGAGCGACAGGATGTCTTCCTGGTTGTGGTAGAGGATGGGCTCGATGAGGGAGAAATCGCGGCTGCGGAGGTATGTGAAATAGCGGAGAGGAATCTCGGCCGAGGGGATGTCCTCGGAGCGGCCGGTCTGGACGACCTCCCGGGCGAGATGGCACAGTCGGCAGCTCTCGTGCTTGTGCTTCCACAGCAAGCGCGCGGGAAAGAGAAAGTCGAGGTGGGGCAGGTCCGAAAGGCGGAAGGGGCGGCGTTTGAGGACAAAGCGCGTCTCAAGCAGCGGCAGGTCGAAGGCCCGGCCGTTGTAGCTCACGACCGACCGAAAACCGTACGCCTCGAAAAAGCGGCCGAGATCCTCGACCATTTCCTCCTCGGCCCCGATGTCATGGAGAAAATATTGGACGACCCGGAAGCGTCCCCGGTGATAAAATCCCATGCCGACCAGAAAGGGCACGGTGCCCGTCCCGCCGGACAGGCCCGTGGTCTCCAGATCGATGAACAGGGCCGTCGAGAGGTCGAGCCCGTCGAAATCCTCGCACCGGCCGAGGAGATTGAGCACCTCGCCGCCGATTTCCAACCCCTGAGAGAGGAGCGTCCGGCCGTAGCGGACATTGAGGTCGTAGGAATTTTCGATCACCTGAAAGGGTTCGGGGGCCGGAGGAAGCGCTTCGGGCTCCGGCCGCTCGACGCTCTCGCCGCTTCGGGCCGGTCTTGGTCCGGTCAGAGTGATCAGCCGTTCGAGCTTCTCCTTGACCGTAAGGCTTTCTTCCCGGTCGATCTTCTCCCAGGCGTCGGCGACCTTGTCCCCGCGGCTCGGCCGGCCGGGGGCCGCGCCGCGGCGGCGGACGGCCCGCTGCTTGTCCAGCAGAGCGAGCTTGTCCTTGATGTCCATCACTCTCCCAGGAACTGGAGCAGCAATGTCCGGGAGCGGGGACGGTTGTCGAAATCGATGAAGACGACCTGCTGCCACGTTCCCAGGCTGAGCCGGCCGTCCTCGAAGGGAACGGTCAGCGACGGCCCGACGAGGGCCGAGCGGACGTGGGAGAAGCCGTTGCCGTCGCCCCACTTGCGGTCGTGCTGGTAAGGCACGTCGCTCGGCACAATCCGCTCGATCATGTTGGAAAAATCCTCGACGACGCCCGGCTCGAACTCGATCGTCGTCAACCCGCCGGTCGAGCCCGGAACAAAGACGGTGACGATGCCGGATCTCAAGCGGCTGGCGATCAGCCGCTGGGAAACGATGCCCGTCAGATCCTTGACGTCGTTAAAGCCTTCGGTGGAGAACTGGATGGTGTCGCTGATGACTTTCATAAGACCCTCTCATTTCTATGATATTCGAACCGGGCTGATTTTTCCAGTCGGCTCCTGAAGCTGCAATTTCGGCCGGCTTTCCATTCTCATCAAGCAGGTTAACCGGCGCGGACGGGGATCTGAAAAATCTGACCCAAATCGATGACAGTTTTTTTGAGAGTGCGGCCTCACGAGGCCGCTTTCAAATCGGCGACGCGCCGCCGAAACCCAAAGCGGCGTCTTGCCGCCGCACTCCCAAAAAAATGCCGTTCGTCCCCGTAATAAACGCGGCTCATTCCCGTCTCAGACCGGAAGGGAGGGTCGAGGCGCCGTGAAAAGAATCCAAGGATAAAAATGAAAAATCGGGCTGAATCATGAAGACCGGAAATAGGGTATTTAGGTCTTGTGTCCCCTATTGAAGAGCTTTTTTGATATCGGCCAGGGGAACGCCCAGGACGGAGCGCGCTACCCTGTCCAGGGCGCGCTCCGGGCCCCGGAGATGGATCGTCCGGTGGACATGGGTCAGGACCTGGCCGGGCTTGAGGGCGGCCGCCGGCGAGGAGGTTTCGAGCTCGTAGAAAGGCCCCAAAAGCTCGGCTCCCGGCGCCGCCGGGCCGTCGTTGTAGCTGTTCACGACATCGCCCCGATAGGGCTCCTTCTGGTGCTCCCACATGGAGTTCACGTAATCCGCGGCCCCTTCCGGCAAGGTGTATTGAACCAGGGTCAGCACCTCGTTTGATCCGTCATAGCTTCCCATTACGGGCCGGGCGCGCCTGGGCGAAAGACCGATCTTGCTGCGGTAGGCTCCGTCTCCCGAGAAAAACAGGACTCCTTCGCCCACGGAAAGCCGGTCGTCCGGAACCTTGCCGAAATAGGCATCGTTGACCACCGGCCCGAGTTCTTCCTCGCTCCCCTGCCGAAAGGGGATGACGATTACGGTCTCGGGCGAGGGATTGAACATGCCCAGAATCCAGATCGAAAGCAATCCGGTCTCCTTGGACCACTCACGCGGACCGGTGTTCTTGATGGTATTCGCCGATTCAAAGGCCGCAAGTTTGAGATCCGCCGCGAGGGCCGTGCCGAGCAGGCCGCCGACTTCGCGGCGGCCGAGCAGCCGGATCTTTCTGAGGACTTCAAGCCGAAATTCCGCGCCGGAGAAATTTCGGAGGATCATTTCGCTTTGAAAGACCGCCCGGCTCCGCTCCACGCTGACGGTGCGGAAAGGATCCCAGTCGATGGCCGCCGGCACGAACCAGTGCTCGAGGTCGAAGGGGCTTCCAGGGCTGAAGAAGATCGAATACTGCCCTCCCTCGGGCCCCAGCCAAAAGCGGTCCTCGCCGCCGAAAACATTGATGTGCTCCTGCCGCTCGCCCGAGGCGACAAGTCGGCGGTTGATCCAGCCGAAGCTCGGCCCCGTCTCTCCCTCAGCCGTGCTGGTCACGATCCGGCCCTGCCAATCGGCCACGAGGACCGCCTGCATGAGGCCGGAATCGTCGGCGAGAACGATGACGGGCTTGTGCCGTTTCAGGAACTCCAGGTCGTCTTTGAATGTCACGCTCCACTCCTTATCGGCCGCCGGACGGCAGGCGCCCAAGACCGCAACCAGAGCCAGGACCGGCCCGACGGCCCGGATCATCGCTCTCATGAGATCCCCCTTCAATAAAGGATGCTGTAGAACAACAGGCCCAGGTATTCGCTCGCCGCCTGGGACGTTCCGAGCACCGCCCGCCCGTCGGGAAGCGCGTCCCGCCATGTGTATCTGATGTTCCGGCCCACGACTTTGAAATCCACGGGGAAAAGAGAAGCCTCGAACCTGGTTTTCTTCAACGTGAGCAGGACTCTCTTTCCGTGAAACGCCGACGAGACGACGAGAGGCTTCTTGAAGCCGCGGCTGCGGCAGATCTCCCGGGCGCGGCGCAGATTTTCGATGGTGTCACGGCTCCGCGTCTCGAGGATGGCCTTGTCGCGGGGCACGCCCCAGCCCTCGAGG
>JAFGAV010000119.1 GCA_016933515.1 Candidatus Aminicenantota bacterium | reverse complement strand
CGGCAATACGGGGTCAAGTCTACACTTTCCACTTTTCTGGGCAGACCCGCCCCGGCGTAACCTATAAATAAAGAACCGCATAAAGCGTTTTCTATTGTCGAATTCGAGTGGAAAGTGTAGACGCAATGTCGTCTTTATGATATTTTTCTTCAGGACCGCGGAGAGGTGTCCGAGTGGTTGAAGGAGCACGCTTGGAAAGCGTGTGTGCGTGAAAGCGTACCGCGGGTTCGAATCCCGCCCTCTCCGCCACGTTGTCCCGTTCGGACGGAACAAAAATCACTCCGGGATCGGCACGTCCCGGCCAAGGAGTCACCATGGACAGCAAACAGTACATCGACCTCGAGGACCGATACGGCGCTCACAATTACCATCCGCTTGACGTGGTCATTTCCAAGGCCCGCGGCATATGGGTCTGGGATGTCGAGAACCGCAAGTATCTCGATTTCCTCAGCTCCTACTCGGCGGTCAACCAAGGGCACTGCCATCCCCGGCTCATCAAGACCGTTCGGAGCCAAGTCCAACGGCTGACACTGACCTCGCGGGCCTTCCGCAACGACCAATGGCCGCTCCTGGCCTCCGAGCTGTGCGAGATGACGGGCTACGACATGGTCCTGCCCATGAACAGCGGCGCCGAGGCGGTCGAAACGGCCGTCAAGACCGCCCGCAAGTGGGCCTACCGGATCAAAAAAGTCCCGCACGACGAGGCCGAGATCATCGTCTGCGCCAACAACTTCCACGGACGAACCGTGACCATCATCAGCTTCTCCACGGAGTGCCTCTACCGGGAAGACTTCGGACCGTTCACTCCCGGCTTCGTCATCATCCCCTACGGCGACCTGGCCTCCCTGGAAGCGGCCATCAACCCCCGGACCGCCGCGCTGCTGATCGAGCCCATTCAGGCCGAAGCGGGCATCCTCCTTCCCCCCGCCGGATTCCTGAAGGAAGCGGCCGGCCTCTGCCGCCGGAACAACGTCCTGTTCATCGCCGACGAGATCCAAACCGGGCTGGGGCGCACGGGCCGGTTCTTTGATTGCGAATACGAAGGCGTCCGCCCCGACCTGGTCGTCGTGGGCAAATCCCTGGGAGGCGGCTTCTATCCCGTATCGGCCGTCCTCGGCGGAAAGGAAACCCTGGGCCTGTTCAATCCCGGGGAGCACGGCTCGACCTTCGGGGGCAATCCCCTGGCCTGCGCCGTGGCTCGGGAGGCCTTAAGGATCATCCGGGACGAGAACATGGTCGAGAACGCCGCCGAACAGGGGGCCTGGTTCCTGGAACAACTGAAAAAAATCCGAAGCCGGCACATCAAGGAAGTCCGCGGCCGGGGCCTCCTCATCGGCGTCGAGCTCAAACCCGAGGCCGGCGGGGCGCGCCGCTTCTGCGTCGCGCTCAAGGAGGCGGGGCTTCTGTGCAAAGAAACCCATGACAACGTCATCCGTTTCGCCCCTCCGCTCACCATCCGCCGCAAAGACCTCAACTGGGCTTTGAAACGCATCAAGTCCGTCTTCCGGACTCTGGCTTAACGGCCCCCGCGCCCGGCCTGGCTAGGCGCGGCCCGGAGGGGACGAGGAAGCGGCCTTCCCCCCGGAAAGGGTGACGGCCAGCGCCGCGGCCAGGATGAGCGCCCCTCCCGCAGCGGTCCGGAGCGACGGGATCTCTCTCAAGAAAACAATTGCCAGGGCGATGCCGTAGACGGGCTCGAGCGCGCTGATCAAGCTCGCCGCCCGGGCGCTCACCGACCTCAGTCCGTCGATGAACAGCGTATGTGCACCGGCCGTGCAGGCCAGCCCAAGAATCGACAGGAGAGCGACGTCCCGAAGCGAGATTGCGGCGGGCAGGGCCGGAACGGCCAGAGGGGCGAGGAACAGAAGAGCGAAGGCGTCCTGACGGAAAGCGATCGACAGCCCGTCATGCGAGCGCCTCAGCTTCCGGTTGAGAATCGACAGCAGCGAAAAGGACGCTCCGGCCGGAAGCCCCCACAGCACGCCTCGGAAAACGGACTCTTCGAACGTGAAACGGGGAACGAGGAGAACCACCCCCGCCAGGCAGACGAGGGCCAGGAAGACAGCGCGTTGTTCGAATTTCTCGCCGAGCATCAGCGGCTCAAGAACCGCTGTGAAAAGCGGAAAAGTGGAATAGGAAAGCAGCCCCACGGCGACGGTCGAAACCTGGATCGATCGGAAGAAACAGACCCAGTGGGCGGCCAGGAGAAGACCCAGGAGGCCGAACAGCGCCTGGGCCTTGAGCCTCCCGGCGAACAACGGCCGGCGCAGAACGGTCAGCGCCGCGGCCAGCGCCGGGACGGCGAACACAACGCGGCCGAAGACGATCAGGACCGCCGGAAAAACGAGCCATTTCCCGAACAGCCCGGCCAATCCGAAAAGGAGCACGGCCGCATGGATCTCGACGAGCGCCCGGTCGTATTTCATGGCTCTCCGCGGCGAAAAAACCATTTTAGGCCCCGCCCCCGCGGGACGCAAGGAGAAGCTTCCCGATGGCGCGCTCGTTGATGCCATCATGTCTTTTCAAATCCGGCCTGATTCCCGCGCCGATGTAATCCAAGCCTTTTTAATGGCTTCATTGGCGATTCGAATCCCGCCAGGCGTCGAAGCCCTTCCCCGGCCCTTGGAACGCAACTTTTTATTGTTCTTCTAATGAAAGAACCGGTTTGGCCGGCCGAGAATTCTAAATTATCCGCATTTATGGTAATATGACATGTCCTTCGCGAAAAACCGGCTTCCGGCGCGCAGGGCCGAGTTCACATCCATGACCGAACCCTACGAAATCATCGCCCGCAAATACCGGCCCATGATCTTTGAGGAGATGGTCGGCCAGAAGACGGTCGTTCAAACGCTCAGGAACGCCGTGGCCCACGGGCGCATCGCCCAGGCTTATCTCTTTTCCGGAATGCGCGGGGTGGGCAAGACGTCCGCCGCCCGGATTCTGGCCAAGGCTCTCAACTGCCAGTCCGGACCCACGGCCACGCCGTGCAATCAGTGTGAATTTTGCAGGGCCATCAACGAAGACCGGCTGACGGACGTCCTGGAGATCGACGGCGCCTCCAACACGGGCGTGGACGACGTCCGCCAGCTCCGGGAAGGCCTGCGCTACAAGTCCCTCCAGGCCCGCTACAAGGTCATCATCATCGACGAAGTCCATATGCTTTCCAAGGCGGCCTTCAACGCCCTTCTCAAAACCCTGGAGGAGCCCCCGGCGAAAACGGTGTTCATCTTCGCCACGACGGAATTCAACAAGGTGCCGGCGACCATCGTCTCCCGCTGCCAGCACTTCGAGTTCAAGAAAATCTCCTACCGCGACCTGATCAACCACCTCGTCGTCATCGCCAAAAAAGAGGACATCTCCCTCTCCGACGAGGGCGCGGCGATGATCGCCGAAGCGGCCGAGGGGAGCCTCCGGGACGCCCAGAGCCTTCTCGACCAGGCCGTGGCCTTCAGCGGGGCCGAAGTCAAGGACGCCGACCTGAAGGAAATCCTCGGCGTCGTGAGCCGCGAACTTCTCCTGGAATTCAGCGGGGCCGTCCTCGGCCGGCGCCCTCAGGACATTTTCCCGCTCGTGGAGAAAATCATCGAACTCGGATACGAACCCCGCTCGTTCGCCAAGAAACTCGTGCGCCATTTCCGCGACCTGCTCCTCGTCCGCACCGTCGATGCGCCCGGGGAAGGGCCGTCTCTCTCTCCCGATGACATATCCCGCCTCCGCGAGGAAGCCGGGAAGGCCTCCCCGGAAGAGCTTCTCCGCTGCCTGATCGCCCTGCAGAACGGCGAGGCGGTCATGAGATATTCCTCCCACCCCCAAATCCACCTTGAATCCCTCCTCATCAAGTTGTGCCATTTCAAGGATCTTGTCCCCCTCTCGGAACTCCTTCGGGACATCGAAGGGGCCAAGGCGGCCCCGGCTTCAGCGGCCGGACCCGCCTTCCGCGCGCCGGCGGCCTCCTCCTCGCCTTCCGGACGGCCGCCGGGAGCGACCCTCCGGCCTCAGGAGAGAATCTCGGCCTCGCCTCCCGCTCCCGATCCTTCCGTTCGAACGACCTCGCCGCAGGACCTTCTCCCCGCGACGATCGAGCGGCTCCGGGCGCAGAAGAGCTCTCTCGCCGCTCTCCTGGCCAAGGCCGAGTCGGCCGCCGTCAAAAGCGAGCCCCTGGACATCAAGTTTTCAACCGACAAGAGGTTCAGCGTCCAGAGCCCCGTCACGCTCGAAGTCGTCTTCGGAGCGGACATGCGCCACACCGTCGAAGCGGTTCAGGCCGAGGCCCGTCAGATCGAAAAAGCCGCCGCGGAAGCGAGCGGGCTGCGGGTCCGGCTGAAGGTCGTCCTCCCGGAGAACCACGCCTCCGCCGCGAGGCAGGGCGATGCCGATCTGGCCCTGAAAGACGCCGGCGTTCGGAAGTTCGTGGACACGTTCAAGGCCCAGGTCCTGTCCGTGGAGAAGACCAAGGACCGCCGGAAAGACGGTTAAGGAGAAATCGATGAAAGGCTTCGGCGACCTGCAAAAAATGCTTAAAAACGCCCAGGAAATGCAGGAGAAGCTGCAGCGCGAGCTGTCCGAGCTCCGGGTCGAAGGCTCGAGCGGCGGCGGAATGGTGACCGTCGTTCTGGACGGTCAAAAGAATCTCCACTCCGTCCGCCTGGAGCCGGAAGTGGTCAGCCGCGAAGACGTGACGATGCTCCAGGACCTGATCGTCGCCGCCTTCAACGACGCCAGCGCCAAAGCCAACGACATCGTGGCCCGGAGATTGGGCGGACTCGGAGCCGGGTTGAAATTACCCGGGATGAGCTGATGTTCGCATACGCCCAGCCGATCGACCATCTGATCGAGGAGCTGCGCAAAATTCCCGGCATCGGGGCGAAAACGGCCCAGCGGATCGCCTTCCATGTCCTCGGTCTCCCCCAGGAAAACGCCGACTGCCTGGCCGAAGCCATCATCCAGGCCCGGAAGCGCGTCTTTCACTGCTCGGTCTGCAACAACATCACTCATGTCGACCCCTGCCCCCTCTGCACCGACGACACCCGATCGGACGACGAGCTGTGCGTCGTCGAGGAGCCTTACAACATTTCCTCGATCGAAAAGACAGGCATCTACCGGGGCCGCTACCACGTTCTCCTCGGCACCCTGGCGCCTCTCAAGGGCAAGGGGCCGGACGAGCTGGGAGCGGAAAAGCTTCTGGAGAGAATTCGAAAAGGCCGGTTCCGGGAGATCATCCTGGCCACCAATCCCACGGTCGAGGGGGAGGCCACGGCCCATTATCTGGCCGGCCTTTTGAAGGGTCATTCCGTCCGGCTGACGCGGCTGGCCATGGGACTCCCCGTGGGGGCGGACATGGATTTCGCCGACCAGGTGACCATGAAAAAAGCCCTCGAAGGGCGGACGGAGATCAAAGACTGAGGAGCGTTTCGGATCCGCCCCCCTCAAGTTGAAAAATCTACGGAGGGGGTGTATCATAACGCCTTTTTTCGGCCTGACGACATCCCGAATTCATAGGAGTTCATCATCATGAAAAAGCATTTTGAACCCATCGACGGAAACACGGCCGCAACCCACGTGGCCTATGCCTACAGTGAAGTGGCCGCCATCTATCCCATCACGCCCTCGTCCACCATGGGCGAGCTGGCCGACGAATGGGCGGCCCAGGGGCGGAAAAACATCTTCGGCCGGACGCTGGACGTCATCGAGATGCAGTCCGAAGGGGGAGCCGCCGGCGCCGTCCACGGCAGCCTGACCGCCGGAGCTCTGACCACGACCTTCACCGCCTCCCAGGGGCTGATGCTCATGCTGCCCAACATGCACAAGATCGCCGGCGAGCTTCAGCCGACGGTCTTCCATGTCTCCGCCCGGTCGCTGGCCTGCCAGTCGTTGTCGATCTTCGGCGACCACTCCGACGTCATGTCCGCCCGCAACACGGGCTTCGCCCTTCTCGCTTCGAATTCGGTCCAGGAAGTCATGGACCTGGCCGTTGTGGCCCACCTGGCCACGATCAAATCCAAGGTGCCTTTCCTTCATTTCTTCGACGGGTTCCGGACCTCGAACGAAGTCCAGAAAACGGAGCTCATCCCCTACGACACTCTGGCCGAGCTCGCGGACTTCGGCGCCATCAAGGATTTCCGGGACCGCGCCCTCAACCCGGAGCGGCCGATGTTGAAGGTCGGAGCCCAGAACCCGGATGTCTATTTCCAGGGGCGGGAAACCGTCAACGCCTTCACCGACGCCGTGCCGGCCATCGTCCAGGAGGCCATGGACGCCGTGGCGGCCAAAGTCGGGCGCCGCTACCGCCTGTTCGATTACATCGGCGCGCCCGACGCCGACCGGGTCATCGTGGCCATGGGATCGGGCTGCGAGACGATCGAGGAAACGGTGAACCACCTCAACCGCCAGGGGGCCAAGCTCGGGGCGATCAAGGTCCGTCTCTACCGCCCCTTTTCCGCCGAGGCCTTCCGGGCCGTCCTGCCCCCGACCGCGAAGGCCATCGCCGTTCTCGACCGGACCAAGGAGCCGGGCGCGCTGGGCGAGCCTCTCTATCTCGACATCGTCACGGCTCTTTCCGGCCGGCCGATCAAGATCATCGGCGGGCGCTACGGCCTGTCTTCGAAGGAATTCACTCCCCGCATGGTCAAGGCCGTCTTCGACCATCTCGACGGTCCGGCCAGGCACGGGTTCACGGTCGGCATCGAGGACGACGTCACCCGGACGTCTCTGCCCCTCGAGGCGGAAATCGACACCGAACCCAAGGGAGTCATCCGCTGCAAATTCTGGGGCTACGGCTCGGACGGGACGGTCGGAGCCAACAAGAACTCGATCAAGATCATCGGCGACAGCACCGACATGTACATCCAGGGGTATTTTCAGTACGATTCCAAGAAATCGGGCGGCGTGACGATTTCCCACCTGCGTTTCGGAAAAGAACGGATCCAGTCCCAGTATCTGCTCAACTCCGTGGACTTCGTCGCCCTGCACAAGTCGTCCTACATCGGACGCTACGACATCCTGGGGGGCATCGTCGAGGGCGGCACGTTCCTCCTGAATTCCCACTGGAGCGGCGCGGAGGTGTTCGACAACCTGACCGAGGACATGCAGCGCGCGATCATCGACAAGAAGATCAAGGTTTACAACATCGACGCCTTCAAGATCGCCCGGGAGCTCGGCCTGGGCGTCCGCATCAATTCCATCATGCAGACCGCCTTCTTCAAGGTGTCGGGCGTCCTCCCCGAGGCCGAGGCCCTGAGCCTGATCAAAGAAGCCATCAAAAAGACATTCCTCAAGAAGGGCATGGATGTCGTGGAGATGAACTGGAAGGCCGTGGACCGGACCGCCGAGGCGCTCGAGCGCGTTCCCGTTCCCGACCGGATCACCCGCTCGGCCAAGCCCGTCCGGCTCATTCCCGAGGACGCGGACGATTTCGCCAAATCGGTCATCGGGCCGGTAATGCATTTTCAGGGCGACTCCATCCCCGTGTCCAAGATGCCGATCGACGGCCGAATCCCCACGGGCACGACCCGCCTGGAAAAGCGCGGCATCGCCGTCGTCGTGCCGCGCTGGATCCCGGAACACTGCACCCAGTGCAATCAGTGCGCCCTGGTCTGCCCGCACGCCGCCATCCGGCCCAAGCAGATCGCTCCCGAAGACCTTCAGCACGCCCCCGCGGGCTTCGTGACCGTCAAGTCCAAGACTCGGAACGACAGAAACCTGGAATACAGGCTGCAGGTGTTCGTCGAAGACTGCACCGGCTGCGAGAGCTGCGTGAACGTCTGCCCGACCAAGATCAAAGCCCTCGAGCTCGTGCCCATCGAGGACGCCCGCGCCGCCGGAGAATCGGACAGGGTCGCCTTCTTCGAAAGCCTGCCCGACAACGTCCTGGACGGCACGAAGCGCGAGACGATCAAGGGCTCCCAGTTCCTCATGCCCTACTTCGAGTTCAGCGGAGCCTGCGCCGGCTGCGGCGAGACGCCCTACGTCAAGCTCGCCTCCCAGCTCTTCGGCAACCGCATGATCATCGCCAACGCCACGGGCTGCTCCTCGATCTACGGCGGCACGTTCCCCACAATCCCGTACTGCAAGGACAAGGAGGGCCGGGGGCCGGTTTGGGCGAACTCCCTCTTCGAGGACAACGCCGAGTACGGGTTCGGCATGCGCCTGGCCGTCGACGCGAACCGGGGGCTGCTCCACGACAGCATCCGCGAGCTCCTGGCCGCGGGATCGCCCCCCGCCTTGAAGACCGCCCTGGAAAAAAGCCTTTCCCTGTGGACGAATACGGACGGGGAGGCTATGGCCGCGGCCACGGCTTCCCGCCGGGCGCTCGCCGACGCTCTGGCCGGAGCCCCGGATGCGAACCGTCCTCTTCTGGACCGGATCCTCTCGCTTCAGGATTTCTTCGTCGACAAGAGCGTGTGGGCCTTCGGCGGAGACGGCTGGGCCTACGACATCGGCTACGGCGGGCTGGACCACGTCCTGGCCATGAATCGCAACGTGAACCTCCTGGTGCTCGACACCGAGGTGTATTCCAACACCGGCGGCCAGGCCTCCAAGGCCACGCCCACGGGGGCCGTGGCCAAGTTCGCCGCATCGGGGAAAAAGACGGTCAAAAAGGACCTCGGCCGGATGATCATGACTTACGGCAACGTTTACGTCGCCTCGGTGGCCATGGGCGCCAATTACCAGCAGTGCCTGAACGCCTTCCTGGAAGCCGAAACCTACGAGGGGCCGTCCCTCATCATCGCTTACTCGCCCTGCATCAACCACGGCATCGACATGAGCCGCCCCATGGCCGAGATGAAGCTGGCCGTCGAATCGGGATACTGGATTCTCTACCGCTACAACCCGGCCCGCGCCCGGGAGGGGAAAAACCCCCTCATCCTGGATTCCAAGGAACCCAAGACGGATTATCAGGCTTTCCTCGACAATGAGATCCGCTACCGCACCCTGAAACAGCTATTCCCGAAAAACGCCGAAGAGCTCTTCGCCCAGGCCGCTCTCGAGGCCAAGGCGCGCTACGAGGTCTACAGGAAACTGGCCGAGATGGAGTGAACGCCGGGGGGCCGCCCCTCACCGCCCTCAGCGAACAAGGATCAAAAGACCCGTTTCGGTCTCGCGGATGTCGTAGGCCGGAAGGTCTCCCTGAATGTCCAGAACGATACGGGCCGTATTTTCCCGGAACAGCCCGGTCCGCAGGGCTTGAACTCCGCGCTTGCCGACGGGGACGACGCGCTCGGCGAGGATCTTTGAAACGGCGAACAGATCGACGACGATCTTCCTGTCGCGCTCGAGCGTGAAGGTCCGGAACGTGGTCCGGGGAACGCAGACAATCTCGACTCTCAGGCCGTCCGCCGAGTCCTGCACGGACACCCTTTCCAGCGTCCTCTCCGTGCCCCCCTCGCCCGGCGGCCCGGACAGGTAATCCCGGATGAACTGCTTGTCCGCGCCCTCGAGACCCAGGCCTTCGAGCGCCCCGCCTTCCAGATCGCTCCGGTAGGCCTGCGCCAAAGACCGGGCCGACTCATGTCCTCGAAGCTCCCGCGCGCAAAGGATGAGGTGGGCCGCCGCCTCGGCCAGGAGACTCTCTTCATCCCCTCTCCGTCTCGCCTCCTTGATTACGGCCTGAAAACGCTCCCGGGCTTTCTCGAATCGTTTCTGGCGGAAATCCAGGACGGCCAGCAAATGAACGGCGCGGATTTCCTCGGGGTGCTGCCGCAAGAGCCTTTCCAGCGTCCGGCGCGCGGAGGCGATATTGTTTTCCTGAAGATGCTGGTCGAATATCCCGTAAGCCAGAGCGGCGGCCTCCGCCTGGGCCGGGTTTCCGGGACCCGCTCTTTCCGAGGTTTCCCGGGAAGCCTCACCGGCCGGCGGACCTTCCTCGCTCGCCCCTGTTTCCGCCTCGTCTTTTTCGGGGCGGAAATAAGGCGTCAGGATGCCCTCGAGAACGATCTTGTTCCTGTCCTCCATGTCCAGGGACGCGAGCCAGCCCTCCGGCGCGCGCTCGACGAACAACAGGCATTTTTCCCGGAGCTCGTCCTTGCGTCTCAAGGCGTTCAGGGCGAGAACGAGGTGGCCCAAACTGCTGAGAATCAGAACGTTTTCGTTTTCTTTCTCGCCGGCCAGCGCAAGCACTTTCTCGAAATGCCTGACGGCGTCCTTAAGCGCCCAATCCGCGTAGGCAATCTTCCCGAGGAGGAAGGGACCTCGCGGATCCTCCGGGACCCGGTCCGCAAATTTCCGGAGAGTTTTTTTCGCCGCCCGCGCGTCATCCATCCGACTCTGCAGATCATAGAGCTCGAGCCAGGCCCCTGCGTTTTCAGGCTCTTTCTTGATCTTCTCTTCCAGGGCCTCCAGGCGAAGCCTGTCGAGGTCACGAGAGGCGTCTTTTCCCTCCCTTCCGGCCTGCGGCCGTTCTTCGCCCTCGACCCGGCTTTCCCCCGGACGTTCGGAACCGAAAGGCTTTTCCTCGAAAAGGGCCGCCACTTTCAGCAGGTCGGACTTCCATTCCTCATTCATCTCGATTTTCGAAAGCCCGTCATCTCCGACCAGGGCTTTCATCCGCCGCACGGCTTCGCGCGCGGCCTCGACCTGGCCGGCCCTATAGGCGGCCAGGGCGAGATGCCCCAGGGCCTTGGAGAGGTTGGGCCGGTCGTTTTGAAGACCGAAGGCGGCGATTTCCAAGCTGAGGACGGCATTCGCATAATCCTCGGCGGCGAGCAGCCTTTCTCCCTCGGACAGGGCTTTCAAATAAAACGGATCGACCTGGGCCGGAGGCGATACAAAGGCGGTCAGCGGCGCCGCAAACAGAAAAACGGCGAACACGCCGGCCGTCGCCCATCGAATCGGACTGTTCATCATGTTCACCCTCGATGTCCCGGATCTTTTATAGCACAGTCCCTCCGGCCGGGCAAAATCCTTCGCGTCGCGGTCCCCTGGATCGTGGAATTCTGATGGCGCGCCTGGAGAGACTCGAACTCCCGACCCGCTGCTTAGAAGGCAGCTGCTCTGTCCAGCTGAGCTACAGGCGCGCTCCCGGTTTTTTCCTCCCGGCACGAAGAGTCTCCGTCCGCCAATCGGGGAGGTCGGATTTGAACCGACGACCTCCTGCTCCCAAGGCAGGCGCGCTGACCAGGCTGCGCCACTCCCCGCTCAGAACGAATGACGGATCTCGCGCCCCGGCCGAAATGCCCGTTCATCTTAGCAGAAGCCCGAGAAAAGTGTCAATTTGAGGGTCTTTTCATGCCCTTCTCGATTTCCGAGCGGTCGATACGGACGAGAAGCGGCCGTCGGTGAGGACAGAGGGCATGCTGGGGAAGGCGGAAAAGCTCTTCGACCAGAACTTCCATTTTCTCCATGGTCAGGGGCTGTCCGGCCTTGATCGCCGCCCGGCAGGCCAGAAGGGCCAGGACCCGGTCCTGTTTTTCGTCCGCGCTCCCTTCCCCCAGCTCCTCGAGCAAAGATTGGAAAACTCTCAGGGCCTCCTCGACGGCCATGACGTCCGGAAACTCCCTGAGGCTGAAGGTCCGGCCTCCCATGGGCTCCACGCGGAATCCTGTCTCCTCGATGAGCGCGGCGTTCTCCTCGACCCGGAGAGCCCGGTCCGGGGGAAGGTCGAAAAGAATCGGAATCAGAGCCTGCCGGCGCGGAAGGGAGCCCGAGGCCCGGATTTCCTTGAAGCGCTCGAACAGAATCCGCTCATGGGCGTTGTGCTGATCGATGATCTGGAGGCCTTCCTCATCCGCGGCGATGATGTAGGTTTCAAGGAACTGTCCCAGAACGCGCCGGCGCCGCGGCGAATCGCCGGGGGCCTCGGGGAAGAGCGCGCCGGAAGAATCCGGCTCCCGAACGCCCGCTCCCCGGGAAGAAGCGATCGGAGGCCGCGTCTGGCGAAACGACGCGGGCCCGCTTTCCGTCTCCGCGCCGGAAGAGGGGATCTCCAAGCGCTTGACGCCGCCCGCGGCCGCGGCCGCGCTCTCGATCGCCCGAACCACCAGGCGGAAAACCGTCTGGGAATCCAGAAAACGGATTTCCGCCTTGGCGGGATGGACGTTGACGTCGACCTCATGGAGGGGATGACTGAGAAAAAGAAAGGCTTCGGGATGGAGGTTTTTTTCCAACAGTCCCCGGAACGCCTGGTTGAGGGCCGCTGTCAGGAGGCGGTCCTTGACCGGGCGGCGGTTGACGAAAAAATGCTGCTCGGACCTGTCGCCACGGCCGAGGGGCGGCCGGGAGACGAATCCCGTCAGCCGGCTTTCCCCCTCGGTGAAATCGACCTCGATCAGGCGATCCGCGGCGTCCCCTCCCAGCGCCTGAAACAGCCTGTCCCGCGGGCTTCCGGCGGGAGGCCATCTCAGGATTTCCCTCCGTCCGTGCGACAGCACGAATCCGACCTCGGGGTGAGCCAAGGCTGCGGTGCGCACGAACCTCACGATCTGGTTGAGTTCCGAGGCTTCGGAGCGGAGGAATTTGCGGCGGGCCGGAAGATTGAAAAAAAGATCCCGGACTTCGACGCTCGTACCGCGGGGGTGGGCGGCGTCCCGGATCTCGGGCGCGGCGTCCGGGCGCCGGACGACGATCGTCCCGGCCGCCTCGCTTCCGTCCGCGGTTTTCATCGTCAGAACGGAAACGGCGGCGATGCTGGGCAGGGCCTCGCCTCGAAAACCCAAGGTGGCGATCCGTTCCAGATCGTCCTCTGTGCGGAGCTTCGAGGTCGAGTGACGCTCAAAGCTGAGGACGGCGTCCTCCCGGCTCAGGCCGCAGCCGTCGTCCGAGACGCGGATGAGCGATTTCCCCCCCCGCTCAAGCTCGATGCTTATCGAATCGGCGCCGGCGTCCAGGGAATTTTCAACGAGTTCCTTCACCACGGAAAAGGGCCGCTCAATGACCTCTCCGGCGGCGATCTTCCGGGACACGTCGGGGGGAAGGAGAATGACGGTCTTCATGGCTCAGTCCGAAAGCCTTCCCTCAAGGCCCCGGTCCTCCAGGCCCGTGATTTTGACTCGGGCGGACCGCCCAAGCGGCCGCCCGTCGTCCGGGGTCCTCAGGCCGAGATAATTTCCGGTCAGGAGGCGGACGGTTCCCCGGGCGCGCTGAATGACCAACGCTTCAACCGTCCGCCCGACAAACCCGGCGCGAAAGGCGCGCGTTTTATCGGCCGAAATGCGGCGCAGCTCGGCCGTCCGCTTTTTCCCGACCCCGGCGGGAACCGGAATCCGGGCGGCGGCCGGCGTCCCCGGACGGGGTGAATACGTGAACACATGGAAATAGGTCAGGGGAGACTTTTCGAGAAAGCGCCTGCATTCCTCGAAATCCGAGTCGGTCTCTCCGGGAAAGCCGGTGATGATGTCCGCTCCCAAAGCGGCTTCGGGCGACCGCTTTCTCAGCTCCTCGAGAAGCCTCGAAAACGTTTCCGCTCCGCCCCTTCGTCCCATGGCCTCCAACACCCGCGCCGAGACGTGCTGAAGCGAAACATGGAAATGGGGGCAGACGGCGGGGATGCCGGTCAGGGCGGAAACGAGCGGGGATTCCAGAAAACGCGGGTCGAGCGAACTCAAGCGGAGCTTCAACGGGAGGGAAGCCTTTTCCGCCTGCCGGAGAAGACTTTCCAGGCTCGTCCGCGGTTCGAGGTCGCGGCCGTAAGAACAAAGATGGATCCCGGTCAAAACGGCTTCGCCGAATCCCCTGTCCGTAAAGCGGCGCAGACGCTCCAGGGCCTGCTCCGGGGGCAGGCTGACGCTTCGTCCCCGGACACTGGGAATGACGCAGTACGCGCAGGCGAAATCGCACCCGTCCTGGATTTTGAGAGGAACGCGGCTGCGGAAGGGTTCGACGCGGCGATCGTCCTCCCCGCGGGGCGCCTCCCCCAGGAGAAGACGGGGGAGGTCCGCTTTGTCCGCATTGGGGACGAACCGCCAGACATTCGGGAGCGTTTCAAGTTCCGTTCGCGCCCGGTCCACCAGGCACCCCGCAAGCACGAGCCGGGCGGACGGGTTCTTCCTGGCCAACTGCCGGACAAATTTCTTGACGTCCCGGTCGGCGCGGGCTGTTAGGGTGCAGGTGTTGACCACGACCAGGTCGCTTCGGGCGGCTTCCCTTTCCAGGCGAAGTCCGCGGAGCTGGAGCTCCTCGGACCATGCAAACGCCTCAGCCTGGTTGACGCGGCATCCGAAATTCTGGATGCAGAAAGACGTCATGCCCGTCTTCTTTTCTCCCGGAGGGCGCGCGAGGAATCCTCGACGGCGGCGGCCATGTCTTCCCTGTGTCTGGACAGCTTGTCCCGAAGGGCGGGGTCGGAAAGCCCGAGAATCTGGACGGCGAGATAGGCCGCGTTGGCCGCCCCCGTTTTGCCGAGGGCCATGGTCGACACGGGAACGCCCTTCGGCATTTGAACCGTCGACAGCAAGGCGTCCAGGCCGCCGAGACCGGCGCTCTCAACGGGAACGCCGATGACCGGTTTCAGGGTGTGGGCGGCCACGACGCCCGCCAGGTGAGCGGCTTTGCCTGCGGCGGCGATGAACACGGCCGCGCCCTCCTTCTCGGCCCGGCGCACCAGGCGCAGGGTTCGATCGGGCGAGCGGTGGGCGGAAGTCACGTCCAGGCTGAAAGGCACGCCGAAATCCTCGAGGATCCGGCAAGCCTCCTGAATGACGTCGGAATCCGAATCGCTTCCTATGAAAATCGCCACGCGGCTCATGAGCCCTCCTTCTCCTTGGGCGCGGCGCCGATATCCTTGCGGTAGTGCATCCCCTCGAAGGAGATCATCTGCACGGCGCTGTAGATCCGGCGCATGGTGTCGGCCAGCGTCTCCTCGGAGGCGCAGACCGAGAGCACCCGCCCGCCGTTCGTCAGAAGCCGGTCCCCGTCGAGCTTCGTCCCGGCATGGAAAACGGTCACGCCCGAAAGCGCGGCCGATTCGTCCAGTCCCTGGATCGGTTTTTTCTTCTCGTACGGGCCGGGATAGCCGGCCGAGGCCAGGATGACGCAGCCGGACGGGCGGTTGCTCCAGGCCATCTCCCTGGCCAGGATGTTGTCCTCCAGGGCGTCGATCATGACTTCGACCAGGTCGCTTTTCAGGCGGAGCACCTGGGCCTGGGTCTCCGGGTCGCCGAAGCGGCAATTGTACTCCAGAACGTAGGGGCCCTTCTCGGTCAACATCAGCCCGCAGTAGAGCACGCCCCGGAACTTCCGATTTTCTTCCAGAAGCCTGGTGACCGTGGGAAGGAGGATGACGTCCATGATCTCGGCGAACAGCGTCTTGTCGAGGAAGGGACAGGGAGAAACGGCGCCCATGCCGCCGGTGTTCGGCCCCTGGCCGCCGTCAAGCAGGGCCTTGTGGTCCATGGTCGAGACCAGGGGACGGACCTTGATGCCGTCGGTCAGGGCGATGAAAGACATCTCCTTGCCCGTTAGGTGCTCCTCGATGAGCACCTTGTCCCCCGCCTTTCCGAATTCTTTTTCGACCATGATGCGGTGCACGGCCTCGTCGGCCTTGTCCGGCGAGGGGCAGATGAAAACCCCCTTGCCCGCCGCCAGGCCGTCGGCCTTGACGACCAGAGGAAAGGGAAATTCGCCGGACTTGATGATTTCCCGGGCCCGCTCGGGAGACGAAGCCGTCCGGTACCGGGCGGTGGGGATTTTGTGCCGGGTCATGAACTGCTTGGCGAACACCTTGCTTTCCTCAATTTCGGCGGCCTTCTTGTTCGGCCCGAAAATGCGCAGCCGGCGTTTTTCGAACTCATCGACGATGCCCATGGCCAGAGGCATCTCGGGCCCGACGACGGTCAGTTCGACTTCATTCTCCCGGGCGAATTCGGCCAGGCGCGTGATGTCGGAAGGATCGATGGGGACGTTTTTGCCCAGCTTCATCGTTCCCGGATTTCCCGGGGCGCAGAAGAGTTTTCCGCAGTGCGGGCTTTGGGAGATTTTCCAGGCCAGGGCGTGCTCGCGGCCGCCCGAGCCGATGAGAAGTATTTTCATTCTTTCCCTTTCCCGTCGTCGCCGAGAAGGCGCCGCGCGAAACGATCGGCGAAGCCGGGAGACGGAAAGGCGCCTCGCCAAATCCGGGCCGCCAGCTCCACGGCCTTCTCCTCGGGCAGGCAAAAAGACATGTTCAGAAACCGGCTCCGATACTTCCGGACTTCCTCCCGCACGGATTTTCCCTTCAGGACGACCTCGGCCGTCAGCCCAGCCAGGGTGTCGAAATCTTTTTCCTTCATCCCGAAGCGGGTCATTTCCTGGACGCCCATGCGGATGCCGCTCGACTCGAGGAACGTCTCGTCGTCGGGCAGGGCCTGATAATTGGCGACGATGTTGTTCTCTTCCAGCCGCCGGGCGATCTCCATGCCCCGTCCGAAAGAGCGGACGCGAAGGAGGACCTGGTGCGTCTCGGTGAAGCCGTCGGCCGGGTCTCCCTCGACCGGGACGCCGTGGCTTTTGAGCGCCCGGGCGAAGGCCTTGGCGTTCGAACGGACCTGCTTTTGATACTCCTCCTTGAAGGCGTTCATCTCGTAAACGGCCATGAGAAGCGCCAAAAGCGTGCCCAGGTGATGATTGCTCGTCGATCCCGGAAACGCCCGGCTCTTGATCTCCAGCCACAAGGGACGGAGGGGAGAGCCCGCGGGCAGGTTGCCGGCGATCACCCCCCTCTGGGGTCCGAAGAATGTTTTATGCGTGCTGCCCGTCACCAGGTCCGCTCCCTCGGCCAGGGGCTCCTGAAAGGCGCCGTAAAGCCCCAGGACGTGAGCCATGTCAAACATCAGAACCGGGCGTTCCGGCCAGCCGGAAACCAGCTTCGAGACGAAGGCCACCGGCTCCGGATAGAGGAACATGCTCTTGCCGAAGACCACGAGCTCGGGCTTGTGCTCCTCGAGAAGAGCGCCCAGGCTGTCGAGATCGGGTTTGTAGGGATTGTCCTTGAGCTGGGGAATGTGGACGACTCTTTCCTTGCCCGTCCGAAGGTCGGTCTCGACATAGTTGAACAGGGCGCCCATAGGCTGGGAGCTGAGATGACCGCCCATGGTCAGGTCGTTGTTCAGGACAAGCCGCATACGGCGGGGCGCCTGCCCCTCGGCCCGGCCGCGGTTGATGAACTTGACCATGCCTTTGAAAACGACCTCGTTGGCCATCTGGCCGCTGATCGGCCGCAGCTCGACCTCCCGGCAGCCGAAATAACGGCCCAATTCCTCGCGCGCCTCGATCTCGACGTCGCGGATGAAATCCACGCCCTGGTAGAAATAGACCTCCTCGCCCTTCATCGTGCGGTGCTCGGCGTAGCGCCCGGAGGGATCGGAGATTTCGAACATTTTGACCAGAAACGATGGCGTGGTTTCGGAGGGGATGAGGTTGAACGTCTCGGCCTGGCGCCAACGGTTGTTGTCCGCCGCCCTGGACGCCAGGGCCGCGGCCTTGTCGAGAAGTGACGACATCGTATCCTCCTTAGGGCTCATCCGGAGGGCGGCAGACCCGATTCTCGATTTCCCTGAGCGACGCGAGACGCTCCTCGTGCCGGCCGCCCTCGAACGTCGTTTCCAGCCACACCCGGACGATGTCCCGGGCCGTCGACGGAGGCGTCACCCGGCCGCCCAGGCAAAGACAGTTGGCGTTGTTGTGCGCCCGGCTCATCCGGGCCGTGTATTCGTCCCAGCACGGCGTGGCCCGGATGCCCTTGAGCTTGTTGGCCGCCATCGCCATGCCCAGTCCCGTGCCGCAGATGAGGACGCCCAGCCGGCAGGATCCCTCTTGGACGGCCCGGGCGGCCTTTTCGGCGAAAAGGACATAATTGGCCTTTTCCTCGGGCCCGCAGCCGAAATCCACGGGCTCATGGCCCAACTCCCCGAGAAGGGAGAGGATTTCCTTCTTCAGATCGTAGCCCGCATGGTCCGAACCCAACGCGATTTTCAAGTTTGCCACTTTTGTTCCCGCTCCCTCATTCCCCTCCGGGCGTCCCGAAACGCAAGGGCGCTCCTCCGCCCGGTCAACGGCTTTGTCCGACCTCGAGAAAAGGCTTCGAGGGCATGACTTCCAACGCTTTGAGGACTGCGGGGTCGGTCAGCCGGTAGACCCGCTCCCCCTCCTCCACGTTCCAGAAAGAGGCGTGCAATTCCCGGTCGAGTTCTCTCAGAATCTCGGCCGAAGCCTCCTCGAACCGATTCTCGGCGAAATCGAAGTTCAAGGCGCGCAGGTAAGCCCGGAAATCTTCGACCGTCCTACGGTCCGCCCGGAAGGATTTGTCGGGTCCGGCCCCTGTTCCCGGCGGAAAGAGCGATGCCGCAAGCGGCGTCTGGCGGGCGGCGAACTTGCGGGCATAGGAAAAAAAGACCCCCTTGGCCCGCATTTCCAGATACAGGGGCTTCAACGTCATCTCCACGACGAAATCGGGAGTGATGCCGCCCTGTCCCATGACCTTGCGTCCTCCGGCCGTGTAGCGGACTTCCCGCGATCCCGAGGTATTGTCTCTGGCCAAGAAGTAATCCTCGAGATGGGAATAATCCTTTTGAATCGACCGCCCGCTCGGAGTCAGGTATTTGGCCGTGGTCAGGGCGATGGCCGTATTCGGCCCCAGGGGATAGACGGTCTGGACCAGCCCCTTGCCGAAGGACTCCTCGCCGACGACATATCCCCTATCATTGTCCATGACGGCGCCGGCTACGATCTCCGAGGCGCTGGCCGAGCCTTCGTTGATGAGCACGACAAGGGGCATCGTTTCGTACTGCCCGTCGCGCATGGCCCGGAACTCGCGGTTGTAATGGACGTTGCGACCCTTGATGGAAACGATGAGCGCCCCCCGGGAGAGGAATTCATCCGAGATTTCGAGAGACTGATAGAGCGGCCCCCCGGCGTTGTAGCGCAGGTCCAGGATGAGGCGCTTCATCCCCCGGCCGGCGAGCTCCCGCATCTTTTCCTGGAACTCGCGGGCGGTGGTTTCGGCGAAATTGCGTATGAAGACATAGCCCGTCCGGTCGTCGAGCATGAAGGCGTAGGGAACGCTGTACAGCGTGATTTCCTCTCGGACGATGGTCACGTCGAACGGTTCCTCCACGGACTCGCGGACGAGGGTGATGGTCACCTCCGTCCCCCTTTCCCCCCGCAGGCGCTGCAGGGCGTCGAAGCTCGACAAGGGCTTCGTGCTCTCGCCTTCGATATGAGAGATCACGTCGCCCGCCTGGATGCCCAGCCGCCACGCGGGCGTTCCCTCGATAGGAGCGATGACGATGAGGCGGTCCTCCTGCTTCTGAATCTGTATGCCCAGGCCGGCGTATTTGCCCGACTGATCCTCCCTCATGCGGGCGTAGCTCTGGGGGTCGAGGAAGTAGGAATGCGGATCGAGGGTCAGAAGCATGCCGCGGATCGAGGAGTGGATCAATTCCTGCCGGTCTGCGGCCTCGAAATAGCTCTTCTCCACGATTTCGGCCATTTGCGAAATTTTGTCCACGGAGCGGTCCCAGGGATCGTCGTTCCAGGAAAAGCGGAACGAAGACAGGACGAGGGCGACGATGAGCAGAGTTAAAAGGCTTTTTCTCATGGAAACAGAGAGAAATTGTAGCAAACCCTTAAAATGAAGTAAAGGAGAGACGGCGGAGGACAAAAGCCGTAAAGAGGAGGGCTTGGAGATTTGCGCGTTTATCATTCGACTCGCTCATAACAATCAGTTTTTTCGGCGTCCCACAAAACCGGAGCGGAACGGCCTAGGGAATCGCGCCCCATCAAACGAGACTTGCACGGATCAGCAGGGACATGGCGCGGTTCAGCGCGAGAATTGACACACAGCCGCCGGCGGCGCTATAGTGCCCTCATAAACGGCGGAGAACGAAAACATGATGGGCATCGGCTTCCCCGAGATGCTGGTCATTATGGCCATCGCCCTGCTCGTTTTCGGCCCCAAGAAACTGCCGGAGGTCGGCAAGTCGATCGGCCGGGCCATCCGCGAGTTCCGCCGGACGTCCGACGAGCTCAAGGAACGGTTCGAGAAGGAAATCAAGGCCGACGAGTTCCGCCAGGCCAAGGAGGACCTCCAGAAGGGCTTCGAGGAGGATGAGGAAAGCAAGAAAGTCTCCTAACGAGATGACTTTCCTCGAACATCTCGAAGAGCTGCGGAAGAGGATTTTCATTTCCTTTCTGGTCGTCCTGGGAGGCGTCGTTCCCGGCTGGCTGCTGAGCAAGCCGCTCTACGACATCCTTTCCCGGCCCCTGACCCGGTACCTGCCCGAGGGCACGAAGCTCGTCTTCACCAAGGTGACCGAGCCGTTCCTGGTCTATATGAAGGTCGCCTTTTTCGCCGCGATCTTCTTCACCGCGCCCATCCTTTTTTACCAGCTCTGGAAATTCGTCTCGCCCGGCCTGTACAAGAAAGAAAGGAAGTACGTCTGGCCCTTCGTTTTCTTCTCCACGCTCTTTTTCAGCGGCGGCGCCCTGTTCGGTTATCACGTCGTCTTCCCCTGGGCCTGCCGCTTCTTCATCAACATCGGCTCGGACTTCCAGTCCATGATCGTCATCAACGATTTCCTGAACTTCACGCTTAAGTTCCTCCTGGGCATCGCCATCGTGTTCGAGATGCCGACCCTGGTCTTCTTCCTGGCCAAGCTGGGCGTCGTCACCGCCCGGGGAATGATCCGCAAGTTCAAATACGCCGTGCTCGTCATCTTCATCGTCGCCGCGATCATCACCCCCTCGCCGGACATGATCAGCCAGGTCGTCCTGGCCGTGCCCATGCTCGGCCTCTACGGCCTCAGCATCCTCATCGCCTGGTTGGTGGGGAGGAGGAAAGAGAACCGGACCGGGGACGAACCCGCGGGTTGAGCATGCCCCCTTCCCCTGTCCGTCCCAAATCCGGCCCGAAAGCCGGCGGCGCGCGCCGGCGAGCCGCCCCGGCGCCGCGTCTCATCGGCCTGACCGGGACGAACGCCGCGGGCAAGGGCGAAGCGGCCGCCTTTTTCATGAAACGAGGATTCGCCTATCTCTCCCTCAGTGACGTCCTCCGCGAAGAGCTCGGCAAAAAAGGCCTTGCGGCCAGCCGCGACAATCTCATCCGCACGGGAAACTCCCTGCGGCGGCGCTGCGGCGCCGACGTTCTCGCCCGGCGCGTCCTGAAGCGCGTCCGGGGCGACACGGTCATCGACAGCATCCGCAACCCCGCCGAGGTCGCCCGTCTCCGAACCCGGCCGGGCTTCCGACTGCTGGCCGTAGACGCGCCCGTCGCCGTCCGCTTCGAGAGGGCGCGGCGCCGCGGCCGCGACGAGTCCGCTTCGACGCTCGAGGCCTTCGCGGCCAAGGAGCGGGAGGAGAGAAGCGGCGACCCCGCCGCCCAGCAGCTCCATCTCTGCCTCCGCCTCGCGGACGCAACCGTGGTCAACGATTCGACGCTTGAGCGTTTCCACAAAAAACTGGAGGGCTTCCTATGACGCCACCACGCATCACCAAGGACGAATACTACCTCGGCATCGCCCGCGAAGTGGCGCGCCGCTCGACCTGCTTCCGCCGCTCGATCGGCGCGCTCATCATCCGCGACGACCAGATCATCTCCACGGGCTACGTCGGCGCGCCGCGAAAGACGCGCGACAGCCTGGAGCACGGCTTTTGCCTGCGCGACAGGCTGAAGATCCCCCACGGCGAGCGCTACGAGCTCTGCCGGAGCGTCCACGCCGAGCAGAACGCCATCATCAACGCCGCCCGGGCCGGGGTGAGCCTTCTGGGAGGCGATATGTACATCTACGGCCGCGACCTCCAAGAAGACCGCGACATCGACGCCCTCCCGTGCTTCATCTGCAAGAAGATGATCATCAACGCCGGCCTCAATCGCGTCGTGTGCTCCGCGGCCGACGGCGGACACCGGACGTTCCTTGTGGACGACTGGATCCGGGACTGGCAGGAAGGAGACATCCTCGATGACCGGCAACAATACGGATGACCTCCCGCATCGCACCTGGCGGCGGCCCGCCCGCCTCCGGACGGCGGCCTTCATCCTCGCCCTGCTTCTCGCCGCGCCGCTTCCGGTCCTCCGCGGAGCGGGCCGAAGACCCGATCCCGAAGCTTCCCCGGCGACTCCAAGCCTTCTCGATCTTCTGGGCGTCCAGGTCTCCGAAGAATCGGCGGACTATGTGGCGAATAAAACCCAGTTCCAGCTTCACACCCTGCTCACCGAGCAGCGGCATCCGAAAACCTGGAACCTGAGCGAAACGATCCGGAAGAACACCGCCGCCGGCCTGGAGATGCTCCTCTCCGTGGACGAGGATGTCGCCGCGCGCCTCGACCGCCTGGCCTCAGAGCCCGCCGCGCTCGAGTCACTCAGCCGGGAGGTCGAGTCGGCGATTCTCGACAAACGGCGCATTTACGTTTACGGCTGCGGAGCCACAGGAAGACTGGCCAAGCAGATGGAGAGCAGCTTCTGGCGGCCGTTCTGGCGCCGGTTGAAAAAGGACAATGCGCTTTGGCTGAAGCTTCGTCCGCGTCTCGGCCCGGACATCGAGGAACGGCTCATCGGCGAGATGACCGGGGCCGACCGGGCGCTCATCAGTTCCCTGGAGGGATTCGAGGACCTGCATCTTATCGGCCGCCTCCAGCTCGAGGACCGCGGGATCAAGAAGGGCGACGTCGTCATCTGCGTCACCGAAGGCGGAGAGACCTCCTCGGTCATCGGCACGGTCCTGGCCGCGCTCGCTCAATGGAAATCGGCCCCCGGATACGACCCCGAGGCGAGCCGGAAAAGGCTGGTCTTCGTTTATAACAACCCCGACGATAGGCTTCGACCCTTCGCCAGGAGCCGCGCCGTGCTGGAGGAGCCGGGAATCGCCAAGATCAACTTGACCACGGGCCCGCAGGCCATCGCCGGCTCGACGCGCATGCAGGCCACGACGATCGAGACGTTCGTCGTCGGAAGCGTCCTGCAGAAGGGCGTGGAACGCGCGCTGCGGCGGTTTCTGACGGCGGACGAATGCGAGCGCGCCGGATTCGGGGAAGACATCCCGATTTCGGAACGCCTGAAATCTTTCCGGGAAATCCTCCGCGAAGCGAGGGAGGCCGTCCCCCGGCTGGCTCCCTTCACCGATCTCGAGGCCGAAACCTACGCCGCAGGCCGATATTCCACCTACTTCGCCCGCGACGGCCTGATCACGGTCTTCATCGACTCCACGGAAAGAAGCCCGACCTTCCGTCTTTATCCCCTGGACACGGTGAACGAGCCCGAGCGCCGGTCCTGGATCCAGGTCTGGACGCCGGCGACGTCCCAGGAGGAAGCGTGGGAGGCTTTTCTCGGGCGGCCGTTTCGAGGCCTTGCGGAGGAATTCTACCGCCGTCCCTTCGAGGAGGGCATCGAAGATCCCTATCTCAAGGAGAAAGCCTTGGCCAGCCTGAAAAACGCCGGCCATGACCAGGGCCTTCTTTATGACTTCTCGTTCGCCGAGCCCAACCGGACGCGCCGCGCTCCCCATCCGGGCGACCTCGGCGTGGCGATCAGCCTGCCTTCGGATGAGCCTCTCTTTAAAGAGGAGGATTCTTCCTTCCGGGATTTCTGCGACTTGTTTTTCGGCCGGGAGGCCAAAGCCGCGTTCGTCTCGATCGGAGGCCTCGGTCCGGGAACGATGTCGCCCGCCGCAGCCGAGTTTATCCGCTCCTACGAAAAAGCCGGGAGAAACGTCCCGAGCGTCGCCCTGGGCGTCCGTGCCGCGGGCGACCCCTTCGAGCTCAACGCCCATATCGCCTTGAAAATGCTTCTCAACGCCCACTCCACGGCGGTCATGGCCAAGCTGGGGCGCGTCGTCGGAAACACCATGACCAACGTCAGCCCTTCGAACCTCAAGCTCATCGGCCGGGCCACCTATCTCATCCAGAGCCACGTCAACGACGTCCTCGGCCGGCCGGCCTGGACGGACGCCCGCGGGGCCCGCGAGTCCGTGACCTACGCCGAGGCCAACGCCGTCCTTTTCGATTCGATCGCTTACCTCCGGGACCATGCCGCCCGCGCGGGGCAGACGGCCGAGGTGGCCCTGTCCGTCGTCCGCATCCTGGAGTCCCTGAAAACCGGAACGTCCTTCCCCCATGAAGAGGCCCTGAAAATCATCGACCGGCGCGGCCTCGACCGCTACCTGACGGACAATTGGGAACTCCATGAAGATGAAGATCATGTACGGAGGTGGTAAGTCTGGCATTTTCGTCTGTCTTGCAGCGATGCCAGGGCAAGGCAAGAATATAGTGCCCATTGGCTGGCTCGTAGCGCTTCTATTGGGCTCCGTCTCCGACAACTGGTCAAGGTATCCGCGGTTCAGGCTGAAATAGGCCCTCCGAAAAAGAGCCAAGTGACGGCGACTGACCATGACGGACCGTTCGGGGATGAGAGGAAGAATCTCGTCCGGCCGGGAGAGCCGGAAAAAGGGCTGGGGCGCTCAGGCGGACCGATACGGAGAGATACGAGGCCATTATCCGGCCGCACCTCCGCCCTCGAGCCCGGCAGCGCTCACGGGACATATTCGACGGGCGGGTCGGGGAAAAACCCGGCCGGAGGGTCGGCCTCCCAGTGAAGCTCTTGAAGAACGGCCTCGGGCGGGGGCTTATCCGCCGCGAATGTGAGTTTATCATCCCCCAATTTCCTTGCCGCATATTTCTGCAGAGACGGGACACTTAGCCCGCCGAATTCACCCCTCAAAACGAAAAATCCTTGACAATTCATTATTCAGCTATTAGAATACAATTG
Organism: Candidatus Aminicenantota bacterium; assembly: GCA_016933515.1. GTDB lineage: Bacteria > Acidobacteriota > Aminicenantia > Aminicenantales > JAFGAV01 > JAFGAV01. The sequence goes on along the minus strand of JAFGAV010000119.1, from coordinate 3,113 downwards.
AAGCATTTTGAAGGACATCGAACATGAGCAAAACCGTGACCCTTCGGATATCCGAAGACCACTACCGGCGCCTCAAGGCTTATGCCCAGGCTGATAACCGAAAGCTTTCCAATGCCGTTGAAACTCTGGCCCTGAAGCAGCTCGACGAGGAGCTGTTCGTTGAGCCGTCGGAAATGAAAGAGATCCTCTCGGACGGAAAGCTTCTCGGGCGTCTCAAGACCGGGCATGGCCAAGCCAGAAGGCTGAAGGGGCGCTTTATTGAATGATTATCGAATATTCGAGACGGAACAATTTCAAGACGATTTGAGGTCAAGCCTCGGCCCCCGCCGGGAAAAGATCGTCGCCAAGCTGCATAATGATGTCTATCCTCAGCTCCGACGGCAGCCATATTTCGGCCGCAACATCAAGAAACTGAAAGGTTATCGTCCGGAAACCTGGCGCTACCGTGTTGGAATGTATCGTTTTTTTTACGAAATCGACGCCGTGCGCAAAATCGTCTTCATGCTCGCCGCGGACACACGGCAAAGCGGCTATTAGGCCAAGCGCTTTTCCATGACACCGTTGAAGCCTGTATTCTATCATCCCACCTGTCCTCACTCCACCTCAAACCAGGTCATGTAAAAAGACGAATACCGCAAGCATTTCGAGCTGGAGGAAGCCTACTGGTGGTTCATCGGCCGGCGAATGGCCGTGGCCGAAGTGCTTAGATCCCTGGTGCAGCCCGAGGAACGTCTGACCTATCGCTTTTGATATAGTCTGATTTTACAACGAAAAGATCGCTTTGATGGCACCAGGACAGGATCTAACCGCCAATGTTAAAATCCGATCCTTTCCAACAAATCCTGAAACCGCGGTTCATGACGGACCCTGTCAAAGTCAGGAAGGGAATTGATGTAAATGATCCACGTGTTGTGATCTCTGTACAGCTCTTCCAGCATCTGAAAGCCCTTTTCTTCATCACCTAACTTAAAATACAAGCTTGCCAGACCTGTGCTTTTTTCACCCAAATCCTCGAGCTGCTGGAGAACTTGTCTCGCTTTTTCAAAGTTGCCCTGGCTGGCGTAGATCGTTCCTTCAGCATAGTCAGCCCCGACATAATTCTTTCCCCTGCACTCTTTTTCCCGATGTATTTCTTCTAGCGCTTCAACATAGAGAGCCATCTTCGAGTAGCAGCCACTCAGGATGAGATGGGCAAAGGGCAGACAGGATTCCAATTCAAGGCACTTTTTCAAGGCGGGCAGGGCCTTTTCATATTGACCGGCGTTGTAATATACATCTCCGACTACCCGGTTGATGACCGGAGAGAGCGGATCCAGCTCCAGGGCCCGCTTTACCTTGACCAGAGCTTTATCGAATTCTCTTTGCATCATATATAAGTACCCATACCAGTGATTGAGGGTAGCGTAGCCGGGATTCAGCTCCATACCTTTCTGAAAGGCCTGTTCCGCTCCCCGCCAGTCCCAATCGGCCAGCATGCGGATCCAACCCAATGAGGCATAAGCCTCACCTACTTGTTCATTTATTTCCAGTGCCTTGTGAACGAACTCCTTTGCTTTGGAATATGAATCTTCAGCCGGCGCGGCAGCATAGAAAGGAAGCAGGGCATAGGCATCGGCCAGCCCCACATACCCCATCACATAAAGCGAATCAAGTCTCAGGGCTTTTTCAAAATAGGAAATAGCTGTAAAAATATCTTCCGCTTTCCTTCTATTTAGAATATGACGGCCGCGTAAATATTGATGATACGCTTCCAGATTCTCTGTGAGCCGTCTGGTGATTCCTGCTTGTTCCCCACCCAGAAGATTGATTTTCAGCCGATCAACGACAGCCAGGGCAATTTCTTCCTGAATTGAAAAAACGTCAGTAAGACTTCGATCGTACTGATTTGACAAGAGCTGCGCCCCATCGGCTGCCCTGATCAGTTGGACAGTCACTCGAAGCCGCTCTCCTGATTTTCTGACACTTCCTTCAAGCAGAGTTTCCACACCAAGCTGTTTCCCGATGTAGCGGACATCCAAGTTTTTCCCTTTAAAGGCAAAGGCTGATGTTCGAGCTATCACCCGAAGTTTTCCAATGTGGGTAAGAGCATTGAGGATTTCTTCAGCCATACCATCGCAAAAGAATTCCTGGTCCTGTTCCTCGCTCATGTCCGCAAAAGGGAGTACCGCAATGGAATGGTTCCAGGAGACAGCGCTCTCTTCGGCTTTACGAGAACCTGATTTTATGAAGATGATTAAAACTGCCATGACAATGAGACTCAAAACAAGCGCGCCAGGTAAAACTATCTTCAGAAAAGAGTTGTTTTCTTTTTTAGAAGTTTTATCCATTACTCTTAATGCTTTCAGTTTTTCAATGATATCGCCTGATTCCTGGAATCGTTTCGAAGGATATTTTTCTAGACATGTATTCAATAGCACAGTCAATAGATCCGGAATTCCCAATGGTATCTTGGGTTTATCGTTTAAAATCGAATAGATGACCGCCTGCTCATTATCCCCCTTAAAGGGCAGCTTCCCGGTGATCATCTCATACAGTACCACTCCCAGGGACCAGATGTCGGTGCGGTGGTCGACTTTCTCACCCCGGGCTTGTTCCGGAGACATGTAGGCCACAGTGCCCATGGTGGTGCCGGTACGGGTCAAGGTAACATCGCCCGTCAGCTTGGCCAAACCGAAATCTAATATCTTCACCTGACCGTCGCTGGTGATAAATATATTGGCCGGTTTGATATCCCGGTGAATGATTCCTCTGCTGTGGGCCCTTTGCAGTCCCGCTGCCGTCTGTAGCGCAATATCAACAGCTTCGGGAAGCGGAAGGGGACCATGCCTGATTTTATCCTTAAGCGTCTCTCCCTCATAAAAGGCCATGGCGATAAACAGCCGGCCGTCTTCGGTCTCGTCACACTCATAGATGGTGCAGATATTGACGTGATCCAGCGCGGAGGCAGCCCGGGCTTCCTGGAGAAGGCGCTCCTTGAGTTCGGGATCTCTTGACAGCTCTCGAGGCAGAAACTTAAGGGCCACGGTCCGTTCCAGTCGTGTGTCCTCGGCCTTATACACCTCCCCCATCCCTCCGGCTCCGATCTTGCCGGTGATCTTGTAGTGGGATATGGT
>JAFGAV010000118.1 GCA_016933515.1 Candidatus Aminicenantota bacterium | reverse complement strand
TTTTTCGCAGATTGCGCCGCCGTAAGACATTACGGTTGGGGCAACAGGATTCTCTCCGCTTTTTTTCGGCTTTAAAAAAATCTTTGGGACCGCTCTCGGGAAATGGTTTCGTTGCTGCTGCGTCAGGGGTGGTCAGTGGGAAAGCACGGCGTCTCCCGCCGGGCCATTTCTCATGATCGGGAAACGGCGGAAATCATGAGATCACGTCGGCCTTGTCCGCCAGATTCGTCTGAAGCCTTTCAATAGCAGGGCCGAGGCCGACGGGTTGGCCGCAGCGCTGATCGGCGCGGATTTTCCGGCCGTTGGAAAGGCCTATTGATCTTCTATTTTCTTCTGGATCTTTTCGATGAGATCCTCGGCCTTCTTCTTTTCTTTCTCCCGCTCCTCTTCAAATTGCTTCAGCTCTTTTTCCAGCTTGTCGATCTCGACGGTATACTTGCCCTGTTTTTTTTCTTCTTCTTTTTCGCTCATGTCGGACAATCCTTCCTCCGTGGCGCTGCTTCAATCATAGGGAAGAAGAGGGCCGTTTTCAAGCGAAAATTTTCACGCCGGGGAATGAGGCCGGGGATCGGCTTCCTTGCCGGCCCCCGGAAGGACGGATCTTCAAAAGGCCGGGGCGCCCGCCCGGAGCCGGCTCACATGTTCCAACGGTAGGAGACTTTGAGCAGGAAGATGTTGTCGCCCGGCGCGGTGAAGAGGTCGCCCAGGTCGCGGCGGAGTTCGAAGTCTCCGGGATGGGCGAAGTCGGCCCGGCTTTGGGTCCAGACGAAGTAGAGCAGTGAGCCGGGCAGGTACTCCCAGCGGAGGACGACTGTTCCCCGGAGCGACTTGTAGTTGAAATCGGGATTGCCGAAGGCGAACGCCGCCGCCGGTCCCGCGCCGTCCGGGTCGACGACGTAGGCCCCGTCGGCGCCGTCGATCGTCGAGCCGTTCTCGCCGTAGACGTTCCAGCTGTAGCTCCGGGGGCAGGCGAGCTCCTTGAATTCCTCGTAGCGGCCGACGGCCAGAAAGGGCTGGAGGTAGGCCTGGAGGGTCAGTTTGGGAGTGAAGGTCCAGTCGAGGCGGATGTCGGTGGCGATGACTTTCTGATTGAGGCGGCCGAAAACGTAGCGCCGGCCGTAGGTCGAGGTCATCGCTTCGTCGCTCACGCGGGTCACCCATTGGATGGGATTGTCCTCGAAGCCCAGCGTCGGTCCGACCGACAGTGTGACCGTCGGGGAGGGCTTCCAGCGCAGAGAGAAGTTGGCCGACCATTCGAGGCTCGTTCCGGGGCGGTGATAAATCATGCCGTAGCCGCTCAGGATGACGGGTTTGCGGCTGTCGCTCGACAGGGAGAGGTCGACCTCGTAGCCCGTCGGGATCTCGACCATCGGCCCGCCGCGGGTCAGGGTCTTGCTCAGGCTCGAAGGGTTATAAGCCAGCATGATCTCCGTCGTCCAAAAGTTCTTGAACTGGGCCTGGAAAAGCCCGATCCACAGTTCCCAGAATTTGTTTCCTCCGAAATCCGAGTTGCGGCCGTAGCCGGCGGCGACGAGAGCATACTGGAAAAGCTTTCCGGGCTTTGTCCACTGATATCCGGGCAGAAGCTGGAGGTTGACGATGTCCGAGGAGCTGTACTGGAATCCCATGTCGTTGGGGTTGAAGCCCGGCGACAGGGCGCCCAGGGAGAACAGGCCGAGCCAGTTGCCGTTTTGTTTGGCCAGCGTGAACTTCCCTCCCCAGCCGGAAAGCGACGTGGCGTCGGGGGCGACTTCGATATGGTCGGCATCCGGCCGCTGGAAATAATGCATGGAAGAGTATTGCAGGCGGAGGATATCCTCCCTCGAGCCTTCGACGCGCGTCCCGCCCAGCCAGCCGCCCACGACCCAGTTGCGTTTCTCGTCCAAGAAATGCCAGCCGTCCACGGCCAGGCTGAACGCGTTTTTATTGAGGATTCCGGCCAGCGTCTCGGACTCCAGATCGCGCATGACGCCCGTGGCCATGAGCCCGTATCCGCTGCGGCCTTTCCGGACGTCCTTCTGGGCGCGGAACACGCCGTAGAAGGAAAAGGGCTCAATTTCCTGTTTCAGGCGTGAGCCGAGCTGATCGATCTCGGCGAACTCGCTCGAGGTCAGGGCGCTGACGAAACCCACGTTCCATGTTCCGAGCTTGCCCGTCAATTTGGCCGCGCCGAGGATCGTCGTGCGATCCGGGAGTCGGACATAGCCGTTCTCGGTCACTCCGCCCTGGGGCGAGCGGCCGATGCGCCGGCTGTAAAAGAACGTAGGCTCGGGCCAGTTGAATCCGGCGTTGAGATAGAGGCCACCGCGGCCGAAGCCGTTGAAGATCGAGGCGCCCTCGATGAAAAAAGGCCGTTTCTCGGAATAATAGGTCTCGTAGGCCGAGAGGTTGAGGACGGCCGGATCGACCTCGACCTGTCCGAAGTCGGGATTGACCGTGGCATCCAGGGTGAGGTTGGACTTCAACCCGGCCTTGAGGTCGAAGCCGGCGTTTCCCAGGCCGCGGCGTCCGGTCTCGAAGGGATTTCCCTCCTCGGCGGGACGGAACTGGGCCTGGCCGACGACGTAAGGCTGGAGCTCGATGTGGCGGCCGGGCTTGATGCCCTGGATGCCGCGAAGCTCGGCAAATTTGGAGACGAAAGCCGGCTCGGTCTTGGGCACCCAGGCGTAACTGGACGTCTCATTCTTGCGCTTGATGACCCTTTGGAAGTTCACGCCCCAAACGTAATCGTCCTTTTTCGGGAAGCGGAGCTGGTTGAGGGGGATCCGCATCTCAAGAATCCAGCCCTGGCCGTTGACCTCGGTCTTGGCCTCCCAGATGCCGTCCCAGGAGCTGTCCTGATTGACGTCGTTGGAGAGGACTCTGTCCAGGACGGAGCCCGCGGGGTTGATCCCGAAAATGTAGCCCGTTCGCTTGTCGTTGTAGGGATCGACGGCGAACAGAAACCAGTCGGAATCCACCTGCGAATCCCGCCGGCCGAGGCGGCTGACGATTTTTTGGGGCTCGGAGTCGAAACAATAGGCGGCCACGTAGAGGGCCTTGTCGTCATAGGCCACCCAGACGTGCGTTTGCTCGGTCGAGGGAGAGCCGTCCTGGGGGTCGTTCTGGATGAAGCCGTCGCAGGGCGCGCACTGCCAGGCCGACTCCGTCAACCGCCCGTCGATGACGATCGGTTCGGCGGCTCGGACGGCCGTGACCGTCTTCAGGACGGCCGGCGCGGCCGCCGGGGCGGCGGGCGCCTGCTGGCGGGGCTTATCTTTGGCAATCGATGCCAAGGGAAGCGACAGGACCGCCAATATCAGCGCTGTTTTCTTCATGATTCTCATTTTTTTCTCCTCTTCGGCCTCACCGAAACGCGCTTTTCCTTGGAGGCTGCGCCTTCGATGGGTATACGCATCAAAGACAGGCCGGGTTTCCCTCATTTTCCATAATTCCGTAATTGCTTTCCTAATTCTTATACGTAAGAAACAGCCGTAAAGTTTCCGCCGACCGCCCCCCTGACGACAAAATTTTCAGCGGTGCGCCCGTTCCTTCCGTCGGACGCTTGTCAACGGCCGCCGCTTTCGGTATAATTGTTTTCCTTACTCGTAGCTTCCGGAAGATCGAGTAATACCCCCGGTGATTGAAATTCCTGGAAAAACGACCATGAACACCGACATCGCCCGCATGCGCAACATCGGCATCAGTGCGCACATCGACTCGGGAAAAACGACTCTTACGGAACGGATTCTCTTCTACTGCAAAAAAATCCGCAGGATGCACGAAGTCAAGGGCAAGGACGGCGTGGGCGCCACCATGGACAGCATGGCTTTGGAGAAGGAACGGGGGATCACGATCTCCTCGGCCGCCACGCGCGTGGCCTGGGCCGGTCACGACATCAACATCATCGACACCCCGGGCCACGTCGACTTCACCATCGAGGTCGAGCGGAGCCTCAGGGTCCTGGACGGCGCCGTCCTGGTCCTGTGCGCCGTGGGCGGCGTTCAGTCCCAGACGATCACCGTCGACCGGCAGCTCAAGCGCTACAACGTCCCCCGCCTGGCGTTCATCAATAAGCTCGACCGCGTGGGCGCCAATCCCCTCAAAGTGTGGGACCAGCTGGCCGACCGGCTCGGCCTGAACGCCGTTCTCCTGCAGCTGCCCATCGGGCTCGAGGACGGCCACCGGGGCGTCATCGACTTGGTGGCCATGAAAGCCCTGACGTTCGACGGCCAAGACGGAGAGACGGTCAGGGAGGAAGCGATTCCCGAGGAGTTCCTGGCCGAAGCCAGGCGCCGGCGCGAGGATCTCCTCGATGCCGCCTCGATGTTTTCCGACGAGCTCACGGACGCCGTTCTGGAGGGGAAGGAGAACGAGGAAATGATCCGGCGCGCCGTCCGCCGCGGGACGGTCAGCCGGAAACTCGTCCCGGTTCTCATGGGTTCAGCTTACAAGAATAAGGGCGTGCAGCCTCTGCTCGACGCCGTGGTCGGCTACCTTCCCGACCCGAGCGAGGTCGAGAACATCGCCCTCGACCTCGACCGGGAAGGCGCCGAGGTCGTCCTCCGGGCCGACGACGAGGCGCCGGCCGTCGCCCTGGCATTCAAGCTCGAGGACGGGCCGTACGGCCAGCTGACCTACGTCCGCATTTATCAGGGCCGGCTGCGCAAAGGCACGGAGCTCCTGAACGCCCGCTCCCGCCACAAAGTCCGGGTCGGCCGCCTGGGGCGCATGCACGCCGACAGAATGGAGGACATCGAGGAGGCGGGAAGCGGCGACATCGTGACCCTGTTCGGCATCGAATGCCATTCGGGGGACACGTTCGTTCAGCCCGGACTCAGCCTGACCATGACCAGCATCCACGTTCCCGAGCCGGTCGTTTCCCTGGCCGTCGAGCCCGCAGAAAGGAAAGCTTCGGACAACTTGGGCAAGGCCATCAGCCGGTTCACCAAGGAGGATCCGACCTTCAAATCCTACGTCGACGGCGAGTCGGGCCAAACGATCATCCAGGGCATGGGCGAGCTTCATCTTGACGTCTATCTGGAGCGCATCAAGCGGGAGTACCGGACCGAAGTCCGGACGGGCCGGCCCCAGGTCGCCTACCGCGAGTCCATCAGCCGGCCGGCGGAATTCGATTACACGCACAAAAAGCAGACCGGAGGCGCCGGTCAGTTCGGCCGGGTCATGGGAGTCATCGAGCCGCTGGCGGAGGGGACGTACGAATTCAGGAATGAAGTCAAGGGCGGGCGGATTCCCCGGGAGTTCATCCCCTCCTGCGACAAAGGGTTCCGGGCGGCGCTGAAGAAAGGACGGCTGATCGGATTTCCCATCGTCGGCGTCCGCGTGAGGCTCGCGGACGGGCAGGCCCATGAAGTGGACTCCTCGGACATCGCCTTCCAGGCCGCGGCCCAGGGCGCTTTCCGGCAGGCCTATGAACAGGCTCAGCCCCAGGCGCTCGAGCCCGTGATGCGGGTTTCGGTGGAGGGGCCCTCGGAGTTCGCCGGCGCCGTGTTCGCCAGCATCAACCAGCGCCGGGGGATCATCGTCAGCTCGGTGGAGGACGGGACGTTCACCCGGGTGGACGCCGACGTGCCTCTCGGCGAGATGTTCGGCTACGCCACCGTCCTGCGCTCCCTCACGCAGGGCAAGGCCGAGTTCACCATGGAGTTTCTCAGATACTCTCGCGTGCCGGCCCTTCTCGCGGAAAAGCTGATTTCCGAGTTCCGGGAAAAAACGGCCGGGACGGCGGGACGCGAGACACCGCGGCGCAAAACGGACAAGGAGCGATGACCATGATCAAGGAAGAGCTGGTCAGGAGAAGCCCCCTGCGCGGCCTGGAAAAGTCGATCCACGGAGGATTGGGGCCGGGCCACATCGGCGTTCTGGCCTCGCGCAAGGGCGTGGGAAAAACGGCCTGCCTGGTGCACATCGCCGCCGACAGGCTGATCCAGGGCCGCCCGGTCATCCATGTGTCCTATGCCGCCCGCGTGGATCACATCATCAACTGGTACGAGGACATCTTCAAAGAGATGCTCGGCCGGTGGAGCCGGGAAGAGGCGTCGGATTTCCTGGAGGATGTCATCCGTCACCGGGTGATCATGAATTTCAAGCAGGCCGGCGCCCCGACCGAACAGATCCTGAAAAGCATCGAAGCGTTGATCGTGCACGGCCGCTTCGACGCCCGGACGCTCATCGTGGACGGCTATGACTTCGGCCTGGCCGAGCCGAACGATCTCCGCAAATTCCGGGAGTTCGCGGCGCGGCTGGAGATTGAACTCTGGTTCAGCGCCTCCCTCCGGGGCGAGGATCCGCTGTTCGACGCGTCGGGCGTTCCCCGCCTGCTCGCCCCCTTTCTGGAGGACATCGGCGTTCTCATCACGCTGGTTGACGAAGGGGAATACGTCCGCCTGGAGCTGGTCAAGGACCGGTCCTTCCCCGTGGGCGAGCTCAACCTCAGGCTCAATCCCCGGACGCTCCTTCTCGCCGAAGCCTGAGCCCGTCTTCCGACCTTCAACCGCCGCTTTATTGACGCTTGTCGGGGAGGCGTGTTATGTTTTCCGGAGAAATCGGATCCCCCATGAACAAAAAGCTCATTCTCGGCTTGGCGGCGGCGGTTCTGATCTTGGGCGCAGCGGCCCTGTGGCTTTTTCAAAGTCCCGAGCCCTCGGCGGCCGTTTCCCCCGGCGTGGAGGCGGGAGAGATTTCCATCCGCAATGTGACTTCCGAAGCGGTGGAATACGAGATACGGGAAGCGGACGCGCAGGGGCCGGCGAAAAAAATGATCGTCAAGCCGGGAGGCATCCACCGCCTGAACGCCGCGGCCCCTCTTGACGTCTCCTTCGAGCGCGCGGGGCGAAAACTCGAACACCGGCTGTTTCCGGGAAAGCCCTACTCTTTCCGTAACGACCACAACGACCTGCTGGAAATCTATGAGGGCTCGCACGGCTGGCAGGAGGTGGAGGACCTGGCCCCCTTTGTCCCCACCCCCATGGAGGTCGTGGACCGAATGCTGGAGCTGGCGGGGCTGGAGGCGGATGACGTTCTCTACGACCTGGGCTGCGGCGACGGACGGATCGTCATCACCGCCGCCCGGACATACGGATGCCGCGGCGTGGGGATCGACATCGACCCGGCGCGGATCCGGGAATCCAAGGCGGGAGCCCGCCGCAACGGCGTACGGGGTTTGGTCGAGTTCCGCGAAGCCGACGCCATGAAGGTCGATATCAGCCGGGCCACGGTGGTGACTCTCTATCTCCTCCCCGAGTCGAACGCCCTGCTCCGGCCCAAGTTCGAGTCGGAACTTGAGCCGGGAACTCTCGTCATCAGCCACAACTACCACATCCCCGGCTGGGAGGACCGGGAAGTCCGCTCCGAAGTCGTCAAGGACGCCGACGGCAAAGACCACACTCTCTTCGTCTATCGCCGCTGATTCTTGTCTTTCGGCGGCTCCCCCTCCCTGAAGCATTCGAGCCGACGGAAGAGGGAAAGCCTTGACCCCCGGGCCTTCAATGAAGCGGCTAGAGCGCGGCGGCCAGCCGGGCGCCGAAGGCCCGCGCGGATTGGAGGGCTTTGTCGTCCGGGTTCCACAGCGCCCGGAATCCTTCGTCCACGACCTCGAATCCCGCCTGGCGCAGCCTGTCGTTGAGGATCGCGACGGATTCCCCGCTCCAGCCGTAACAGCCGAAGGCCGCCGCTTTCTTGGCCGGAAGCTTCAGGCCCTTGACCTCCTCGAGCAAGCCGGCCAGAGAGGTCAGAATGCCGCGGTTGATCGTGGGCGATCCGAACACCGCGGCCCGGGAGATGAAGAGGTCGGTGATGATGTCGTTTTTGTCCGCCAGCGAGGTGTTGTGAAGCTTGATCCGGACGTCGGGCGCCGCTTCGTTGATCCCCCGGGCGACGGCTTCCGCAAGGCGCCGCGTCCCGTCCCACATCGTGTCGTAGACGATGGTCACCTGATTCTCCTTGTAGGCGGCGGCCCAGCGGCCGTAAGCCTCCACGATCTGGGCGGGATTTTCGCGCCAGATGACTCCATGGGACGGACAAATCATGTTCAGCGGCAGATTCATCGACAGCAGCTCCTGGATTTTTTTCGTCACCAGGGGGCTGAAAGGCGCGAGAATGTTGGCGTAGTATTTCAGGGCTTCGGCGAAGAGCTCGCTTTGGTCCACGAGATCGTTGAACAGGAGCTCCGTGGCGTAGTGCTGCCCGAAGGCGTCGTTGCTGAAAAGGACGCCGTCGCCGGTGAGATAGCACATCATGCTGTCCGGCCAATGAAGCATGGGCGCCTCAACGAAGACGAGCTCCTTGGCTCCGAGGGAGAGGCGGTCGCCGGTCTTGACGACCTGGAAATTCCAGTCTTGGTGAAATTGTCCCCGCAGGGACTTGACGGCGTTGGCCGAGCAGTACACGGGAGTGTCGGGGATGCGGCGCAGGAGCTCGGTCAGGGCGCCGCTGTGGTCGATTTCGCCGTGATCGGCCACCACGGCATCGATTTTCGGAAGCGGGACTTCTTCCTCCAGGCCGCGGACGAATTCCTCGGCGAAGGGGGCCCACACCGTATCGATGAGAACGGTTTTTTCCTCCCGGATCAGGTAGGCGTTATAGGAAGACCCGCGGTGAGTGGAGAGCTCGTGTCCGTGAAAGCTGCGGAGCTCCCAGTCGACCTTGCCCACCCAAGAGATGTTGTTTTTAACATCGCGCTTCATCATGAATCTCCTGAATTGATAGGATTTCTTTGTTCATCATAATGGACGTGATCCGGGTTTGCAACCCCCCGCCGTCTCCATGACGTTTTGGGAGGTCCTTAAGCGTGAGCTTTGGCCCTCAGACTGGAATTCGCCACACAATGCGTCATAGAGCCCCCCTGCCTTGCGGTTCGCGCCGCGCGCGCGGACATGTTCTTGCCGCCCGAAGGCCGCGGGCCGTATAATGTCTTTGAGGGAGGTCCCAAAATGAGGAACTCATGTGTTTTGGCCGGAGCGCTCGTTTTTTGCGCCCTGGGCGCCTGGGCGGCGGTTCAGGAACAGCAGGAAGAGCCCGTGCCGGCGCCGGCCGCGACGCTCGTCGTCGAGGAGGGCGTCATCTGCACCGACGTCGTCGACCGCGTCCCGCAGGGAACCGCCGCGACGTTCCCTTCCGACGTGGGCCGTCTTTATGCCTTCACCAAGATTGCGGGCGGGGTGGAGGGCGCGGTCGTCAAGCATCTCTGGTATCATGGCGAAGACCTGCGGCACACCCAGGAGCTCGCGATCGGGGGGTCGCCCTGGAGGACCTGGAGCCGGAAGACCATCCCGCCGGACAGGACCGGCGCGTGGAAAGTGGAGATCCGGGACGGGGAAGACAACATCATCGCCACCCTGAATTTCACGGTCGAATAAGCCCGGCCGCTTTCGTCCCCGGTCCGAAGGGAACGGAGTCGGCACGGACTCGCGGGAAAGGCGCCGGACGGTTAAAAGCGGATCGACAGGCAGGTCAGGCCGCCGTCCATTTTCCTGGCTTCGCTGACGTCGAGGACGACGAGCGGCATTCCCAATTTTTCGAGTTTTCTCCGGGTGCGGGCTGCCCCGGCCGGCACGACAAGGCTCCCATTGCAGAAAAGCGCATTGGCCGCAAATTCCTCGGAAGGGTCGACCTCGATGTTTTCAAATGACCGGAAGAGACCGCAGCCGGCCATCCCCCTCGTGAGGAGGAGCCTTTCCCCGCCCAGGTGACTGACGCCGGATTTCAAATGCAGCCCCGAGGCGACCGGCACGGTCGTCAGGGAGTAGCCCCGATCCATGACCAGCGCCCCGAGCTGACGGGCGCCTTCTTCGTTGGTGCGAGCCGAGAGACCGCAGAAAATCCTTCGGCCCGCGACAAGGACATCCCCTCCGTCGAGCGTTCCGGGCTCCCGTATCCGGGCGACGGGACGGAAGCGGCGGAGTACGGGCTCGATCGTCTCCTCCTCGCCGCGGCGGGACGGCGCTCCGGGCCGGGCGATGACGGCCAGCTCGGGCAGGACGACGGCCGTGTCCTCGACAAAATGCGCGTCGGGGAACAACGACTGCGGCTCGAGGGTCAGGACCTCGAGGCCCAGGTTTTCAAGAGCCCGGACGTAGGCCGCGTGCTGGCCGAGCATGGTCCGGAAATCCGGGGCTCCGAGGCCGGCCGTAGTGAGGCCTTGCCCGAAATTCTCGCCGGGAAGGCGGACGATCGCCCGTGTGAGTCTGTCCGGGGATTCAAGGCGCGCGGGATTCGTCATCTTTGAAAAACCAGCGGTCGAGCGCCCGGGCTTTGAAAAAGGCGCCGATGAGGCTCCACAGGGTGAACCGTTCTTTCTTGCCCACGGCCAGGGCGTAGCGGCCCCGGTTCGTCGAGTTGAAAATCTTGATGACGTAAGCGCCGGGCGGCGCGCTTGTCTCGAATTCCGGGCCCAGATAATAATGGTCGCGGCCGAAGGGCTCGTAAAAGCGCCTCCAATCCGCATCGCGGCCCGAGGCGGCGTGGAGAACGGAGCCGTCATGCCGTATCTCGAACGACAGGTCGTGCCTCAGAACCGCCTCCTCCTTGGGGCGCGGGTCGGGGAGGAGGATGTTGACATAAAGGCGGAAGGGGCGGTCGGCCTTGATGAGGTAGAAGTGGGGCTCGCCCGTCATCAACCCGTAGTAGGCATAGGAGACTTCCGGCCGGGCGACGACCACCGGCTGTTCCTCGGAGTTGCGCGTTTTGACGATGACGGGATTGTGGGGGCTGGCCAGGGGGGCGAGGAAGAACAGGCTCAGAAGGAGCGCCGCAACGGGCGCGGCGGGAGAGAAACTCACGAGCGCCTCCTCTTTTTGGGATCCGATTTTGCCCGCGTCTTTTTCCGTTGCGGCCGCGCGGAAGGGCGTCGCTGCCCCAGGAGAGAGGCGCATTCGCGGGCGAGGGTTCGAATCGCCAGGGCCACGGGCCTGCTGACGGCGCTCCCGGCCTCAAGCACAAAGGGCTCTATGCCCAGGCACAGCACGCGGCAGCCGATGCTCTCTTTCAGATAACGCATGAGAAAGGACAGGGGCAGCCGGTGCGTCGTCAGCTCCTCCTCGGCGATCTTTTCCGGCTTCACGGGGAAAATCGCTCCGGGTTTCCGCCCCCCGAGGACGGCGTCCAGGATGAGAACGTGGGAAGGGGCGAAGGCGCGGATTTTGCCCGTCACGTTTTCCGGCGCCACGCCGCCCTCGAGATAAAAAACGTTACGCCGCATCGGATGGGGGGCCGATTTCCGCAGCAAACGCAGGCCCAGGACGCCGGCGGCATCGTCGCCCCGCTCTTCGTTGCCCACTCCCAGCACGACCAGACGGGAAGCCGTTCCGACCTCGCGCCGGAGAAGCGTCCTCCATCCCGGCTCTTGGGTGGGGAGCCTTGATTTTTTCGGGGCCGGTCTGTTCACGGCGACTATTATAACTCCCTTTCCCGCCGAAAAGCCTCGGGCGCGGGCCCGGCCGGAGAATCCGGATGAAATCCGGGAAAGCGGCTGAGAATGCCGGCGCATTTTAGGAGAGCGCCTTTGTCGCAAGCCTGATGGCCGGGCCGTCCGGAGGGTTTGCCGCAAACGGCGAAGGGCCTTGGCGCGCGTCCTTTAGGAAGGCTGTGAGCCGCCGCCGGCCGGAGGCTCGGAGGAGGAGGCCGCGGGCGCGGCAGGAGCCGGCGTGCCCGAGGGCTGGGGCTTGAGCTTGACGACGGCCTTGACGAATTCCCACTCGGCCTTGAGGTCCCAGCGGCTGAAAGCCGAGATCTCGTAAAGATCGTCCATCTCCAAGGCGTCCGTGGGACAGGATTCGACGCACTGCGCGCAATGGATGCAGCGGTCGTTGTGGATGATCATCTTGAACGTCTTTTCGGTCTCGTTGACCGTCAGGATGTCGATGGCCTCGGCTGGGCAGTCGCGGACGCAGGCCCGGCAGACGATGCACTTTTCCGGATGAAGGAAAGGCGTGCCGCGAAAATCTTTGGGGACTTCCAGCTTTTTGAACGGATAGTCGACCGTGGCCGGTTTCTTGAACAGGTGGCGAAGAAGCTCGGGAAGGAGGGCCGCGATTTTCATAGCACGAATCCCTTCAGGAGAAGGATGATGAAAAGCTGCAGAACGGCCAGAGGAGCCAGATACCGCCAGGAGAAGTTCACCACCTGGTCGATGCGGATGCGGGACGTGACGGCCCGCAGAATCGAGAGCAGGAAAATGACGAACAGGGTCTTGATCACGAAATGAACGAAACCGACGAACACTCCGCCGGGAAAGCCGCCCAGGAAGACGGCGGCCAGCAGTCCCGCGCCGGCCACCATTTCCACGTCGATCATGAGGCGGAAGAGAGCCAGCTTTTTGCCCGAGTACTCGGTGAACGTCCCGCCCACGATCTCGGTCTCGGCGTGGGGGATGTCGAAGGGCGTCCGCTCGAGCTTGGCCTGGAGGCAGATGACGGCGATGAGGAATCCGAGAAGGTTGGCCAGGAGGAGAAGGGGACGCTGCTGGAAGAAATGAGCGATCTCCGCCAGGCGCCAGGAGCCGGCCATGATCGCCGGGCCCAGAACGGCCAGGAACAGGGGCACTTCATAGCCGAACAGCAGGGTCAGGACGCGGGCGCCGCCGATCTCCGAGAAAAAGCTCGTCGAAGACCAGGCCGCCAAAAAGAAAATCAGCGTGGGCAGACTGAGGATGTAGAGGAGAACGATGATGTCCCCGGGGAAGGAATTCGGGCTCGGCCGCTCCAGGCTGAAGTGCCAGACAGGCAGAAGAAGCATGGCCGTGGAGGCGATGGCCAGGCCGATCACGGGCAGGACGCTGAACATTTTTCGGTCGGCCCGCTCCGGAACGATGTCTTCCTTGGCCAGCAGCTTGATGATGTCCGCCACGGGCTGGAGGAGGCCGAATCGCCCGGTGTGCGTCGGTCCCATGCGGTTCTGGAGACGGGCGAACACCTTCCGATCGAACCACTCGCAGAACGTGGAGTAGACGAGCAGAAACAGGAATCCCGGATAAATCAGCAGGTAAAGGAATGTTTTCAGAATGGCCATACCGCATCCTTTTTCAACGGCGCGTTTTTCCATCGCTCCCGGGCCAGCGCCCGCAGCGTGGAGAAGTTGACGGTTTTTTCCTCGCCCGTCCGGGCGTCGACCAGGGTCGCCGTGCGTTCGGCGCAGCAGATGCAGGGATCGATGGCGGCGAAAATCAGGGGAATGTCGGCCAGGAACCCGCTCTTCAGCATTTCGACCGTGGCGGCGTAGTTGCCCAGCGTGGGCGCACGGACCTTGAGGCGTTCGGGCTTATCCGTGCCGTTGGATTTGATGTAGTGGATGTTCTCTCCCCGCGGCGCTTCGTAGCGGGCGACGGCTTCTCCCGGCTTGGGCCTCCGGGGCGTCCGGATCGCCACCGGCCCCGCGGGCAGGTTGCGCATCAGGTGCTCGATGATGTCGTAGGAGACCAGCACCTCCTTGATGCGGACGACCGTCCGGCCCAGGACGTCGCACGTGTCGGCGGTGCAGACCTCGAAAGGCGTCTCGCCGTACATCCCGTAGGGGTCGTCCTTGCGGACGTCGATGGGCACGTCCGAGGCGCGGGCCGTGGGGCCGACGGCGCACAGGTCCACAGCCTGCTCCTTGGTCAGGAGGCCGACCCCGGCCAGGCGGCCGACGAAACTCGGCTCATGGGCCCCGATGTTGAGATAGTATTCGCTTTGTTTGCGGAGAAGGGCGAGGGAATCGAGGATTTTTTTGACCTGTCCCTCGTCCAGATCACGGCGGACGCCGCCCAGGGTGTTGATGGCGTAGTGGACGCGGTTGCCGGAAATCATCTCCAGGAGATCCATGATCAGTTCCCGGTCCCGCCAGACGTACATGAAAAGGCTGTCGAAACCCGCCTCATGGGCGGCCACCCCCAGCCACAGGAGGTGGCTGTGCACGCGTTCGAGCTCGGAGACGAGGTAGCGGATGAAGACGCCGCGCCGGGGAGGCTCGACCTCCAGCAGCTTTTCCACGCCCTGGACGAAGCACGTCGAGTGGGAATGGGAGCAGATGCCGCAGATTCTCTCGGTGAGATAGATGTTCTGGAGGTAGGTCTTTCCCTCGGCCACCTTTTCCACGCCGCGGTGGTTGTAGCCCAGCCGGATGTCGGCGTCCTGGATGACTTCGCCGTCGAGCGTCATGCGCAGGCTGATCGGCTCCTTGAGAGCGGGGTGCTGGGGTCCGATGGGGACGCTGTATTTCATGATTTTCCTCCGGGGATTTTTTCCTCCGGCCGCTGGTGGACCCAGTCCTTGCGCATGGGATATTGGCCTTCCGGCCAATCGTCGGACAGGAGAAGGCGCCGTCCGTCGGGGATGTTGTCCACGACCAGGCCGAACATCTCCTGGATTTCCCGCTCGTAGAGAATCGCTCCGGGAATGACGGAGCAGATCGAATCGACGTGGGGATGGGACCGGGGAACCTGCGTTCGCACGTTCAGGTTTGTGACCTCGTTGGCCATATGGTAGAGGATTTCGAACGACTCCCCCAGGTCCACGCCGCTGATCGTGGAGACGAACGTGAATCCCAGCTCCTTCCTCAGCACGGCCATGGCCGCAGTCAGATCTTTGGGATCGACTTTCAGAAAAATGCGGCGCGGGGCGGGATGGGTGAGCTCGAGCGCTTTTTCCCCCAAAAGGGATCGGATTCTTTCGAAAACGTCCGCGTCGTTCATGACGGTTTCACCTTCACAGAGTTCCCAAGAGTTTGACGACGCCGTCCAGAATGGCGTCCGGACGGGCCGGGCAGCCCGGAACATAAAGGTTGACCGGGATGACCTGGTCGATGCCGCCCATCATGTTGTAGGAGCCTCGGTAGACGCAGCCCGACATGGCGCAGGCGCCGACGGCGACGACGAATTTCGGCTCGGGGACTTGCTCGTAAATGCGGATCAGACGGTCCTTCATCTGGCGGGTGACCGCGCCGGTGGCGATGATGACGTCGGCGTGGCGGGGGGTGGCCTTGAGCAGGACGCCGAGGCGCTCGAGGTCGAAGCGTGGGGTCAGGGCGGCCACGACTTCGATGTCGCAGGCGTTGCAGGCGCCCGAGTTGAGGTGGAGGATCCAGGGCGATTTTTTGCGTGACCAGCGGACGATGTTCTTGAGCATCCTAATCCCTCGTCACCAGGGCCATAATGGACAGAAAGATCATCGCCAGGTAAATCAGCCCGAAGACGGCGATCTTGCCCGAGGGGACGGTGGCCATGACCAGTGCGGCGACGTGCATGATGGTGAAAAAGAGGGCGATGAAGAAAAAGAGGCGGTAGCCCCACTGGAACTTAAAGCCGGGCATGTCCTCGCCGCAGGCGTAGGTCGTCAGCTTGCCGCCTTCTTTTTTCAGGCGCGGCGCCATCCGGGCGCCCAGGGCGTAGATGAGAGCGGCCAGGCCGAGCGAGGCGAGAAAGACCAGGGGCGGCGAGAGCAGCACATCGGATGCGTTCATGACTTACCCCTTGAGTTGAGTCAGCTTCCTGATATCCAGGCTTTTCGTGTGACGGTAGACGTTGATGATGATGGCCAGGGCCGTGGCCACGACGCAGACCTCGACGACGATGAACGTCACGGCCAGGGCCTGGGCGGTGAGAATGCTGTTTTTGGTGGCGCCCGTGGCGATGATCCCCAGGGTGACGGCCTTGCCGATGACCTCGACGCCGATAAACAGCTTGATGAGGTTCCGCATGGTCAGGAGGCAGTAGAGTCCCGCGAACAGCAGGACGGCGGCGAATCCCATGTACAGCAGCCAGACGTTACTCATGTTTGCTCCTTTTGCGGAACAGGGCCAGGACGGCGAACACGCCGGCGAAGATGACGCCCACCTGGGCGATGAGGTCGAAGGTGCGGCCTTTCCACAGGACTTGGCCGAACGTCCCCGCCTCGGCCGGCGCGGGCAGGGAAGCGACCTGCCCGATGAGACGTCGCATGACCAGAAAATCGATGACCAGGAACACGACGAAGAACAGGGGAAAGATCCAGGCCGCCGCGCGCGATTCGTGCACGCCGCCCTCGGCCTTGGTCAAGGCGATGGTCACGACGAACAAGACGGTGATCAATCCGGCCACGACCGAGATTTCGAAGGCGCCGGCGTAGGGGGCGTCCAGGCGGAAAAACAGGATGCCCAGCAACAGGCTGGCCACGGCCAGCGAGATGGCGGCCTTGAGGATGTCGCGCAGCAGGACGGCCAGCAGGGAAAAGACCACCAGTCCGCATAACAATCCGATTTGTAAGGCCATCATTGAATTCCTATCGAGCTTTGAATGACCTGGAGACCCCCGGCCAGGGCGTCGCGCGCGGGCTCGATCCAGGTGGAGATCGTCGCCGTGAAAAAGATTCCGATGACGATGCACAGCAGGGCCAGGACGACCGTGGCCGTCGTCATCAGGAAGGGCGCTTCCCGGACGTCGCGCCACTTCTCGTCGGGCTTGTTGAAAAAGGCGCGCCGTTGGATGATGAGGTAATACCACAGGGTCAGCACGCTGGCCAGAATGGCGGCCAGGGCGAACCCGAATCGCTTGGCCTGCACGAGGGCCACGACGATGATGAGCTTGCTCCAGAACCCGTTGAGGGGCGGCACGCCGGCGATCGAAAGCGATCCGACGAGGGTCGTGGCCGCGGTCACGGGCATTTTTTTGGACAGGCCGTTCATCTCCTCAAGGTTCCTCGTCCCGGCGGCCATCTGGATCGATCCGGAATTCAAGAACAGGAGGCTCTTGGCCAGGGCGTGGTTGAGAAGATGGAAAAGCCCTCCCAGGATGCCGAGAGGGGTTCCCAGGCCGATGCCGAGGACGATGTATCCCACCTGGCTGATCGAGGAGTAAGCCAGCATCCTTTTGATGTCCTTCTGGCCCAGGGCGAGAAAAGCCGCCACGACCATGGACACGGCGCCCAGGATCATCAGGATGTTGGACAGGGCCGGCGTCAGCCCGAAGACTTTCAGGAAAATCCGCGTCAGGGCGTAGATTCCCGAAACCTTGATCAGCAGCCCGGACAGCGCCGCGGAAATGGGGGCCGGCGCGGACGGATGGGCGTCGGGCAGCCAGGCATGAAAGGGGATGAGGGCCGCCTTGAGACCGAAGCCCATGATGAACAGGGCGGCGCACACTCCGGAAGCCAGAGGCTGGTTGAGACCGCGGAGCGCCTGCGACACGGCGCCGAAATCCAGGCTTCCGGTCAGGCCGAAAAGCAGGGTGACGCTGATGACGATGAAGGCCGAGGAGACTGCCGAGAGCATGAGGTATTTGAACGAGGCTTCGAGCTCTTCGTGGCCCAAGCCGTAAGCCACCAGAGCGTAGGAGGCGATGGCCGCCACCTCCAGGAAGAGATAGATCTGGAAGAAGTCGGTCACGAGCACCAACCCGTTCATTCCGGCGAACATGATGAGCAGCAGGGCGTAATAGGCCGCTTTGTGGCCGTAATGCTCCATGTAATCGACCGAAAAAAGACCGATGCACAGGCCCACCAGGGAGATCGCGGCCAGCATGAACAGGCTGAAACCGTCCAGGGCCAGATGGATGCCGAGGGGCTCTCCCAGGAACATGAACGGCTGAAGGCCGGCGCCCTGCCCGATGAGGGACGGGCCGGCAAAAAGGGCGATCGCCAGGAGAGCCGCGAACACGGCGTTGGCCAGGATGTCGGGCAGAAGCCGGGGAGAGATCTTCCCGATAAGGGGAAGGATTCCCGCGACGACCAGGGGTAGGGCGATGAACAGGAATATCAACTCTCTTCCTCCCTTTAAAAGCCGACGAACCAGCCGATCACGCCGACCAGGACGAGCAACCCGCCCAGGCACCAGGCCAAGTAGTTGGCGTAGTGCCCGTTGTGGGCGCTCTGAAAGAGGCGGGTGAACGCGCGGCCGACGGCCGTGACGCCTTTGTCGTAAACGGCATCGATCGGCCGATCGATGCCCTTGAAGAGAACCAGGGACAGAGACCGCAGGAACCTGATCCCCTGTTCATAAATATCGAAGATCCGGGCTTCGGCCAGGTCGTAAATCTGTTTCAAGCCCGGGAACGTGTGCACGGGCTCGGAAGCGAGATGGGCTTTTTTCCCGCCCCGCCGCCAGCCGTAGATGTGGAGGAGCAAGGCCAGGATGAGGCAGCCGATCGAGATCAGGGCCACGGGGTTGAAGACGGACAGAGCGTGGCTCGTGAAATCGAGGTGCTCGCCGGGGGCCGCGTGGCCGTCCAGGATGGGGGTGATGAACGTTTGGAGCGGCAGCTTGTTGTAAACGCCGAAGAGGATGCACAGGGCCGCCAGGATGAGGATGGGGAGGACGACCGGGCCTTGGCTTTCTTTGACCCGCGGCACGTCCTGGCTCCGGGGGCCGAGGAATACGGAATGGCCGGCCTTGAGGAAAGAGGCGAACGTCAGAACGGCGCCCGCCCAGGCGGCGATGGCGAAAATGATGTAACCCGTCTCCAGGGCGCCGTGAAAGACCATTTCTTTGGAGACAAACCCGTTGAGCGGCCAGACGCCGGAGATGGCCAGGGCGCAGACGGCGAATCCGAAAGCGGTCAGCGGCATTTCCCGGCTGAGACCTCCGAGCTTCCGCAGATCCGTCGTCCCCGTGCGGTGCTCCACCGATCCGGCGCTGAGAAACAGGCCGGACTTGTACATGGCGTGGTTGATCATGTGGAAGATGCCGCCGGCAATGCCGATGGGGATGGCGGTGCCGATGCCCAGAATCATGTAGCCCACCTGGCTGACGGCGTGGTAGGAAAGAAGGCGCTTGAAATCCTTCTGGATCAAGGCCATGAAGACCGCCAGGACGATGGTCGCCGCGCCTATGATCATCAGGGTGATGGCCATCGCGCCGTTCTTTTCCAGATGGAAGAAGTCTAGGGCGATGCGGGCCAGGAGATAGATGCCCAGCAGTTTTTCCAAAGCGGCGGGGATGAAGGCCATGACCGACACGGGGGCGTCGACGGCGGCGTCGGGGATCCAGGTGTGAAAGGGCATGGCCCCCGCTTTGCCGATGGCGCCGATCATCATCAGGATGAAGGCCGCGGCCAGCACGCCCTCGGGTTTGACCGAGATTTCGCTCAAGGTCAGAGTCCCGGTCTTGGCCCACAGGATGCCGATGCCGAGGATCATGGAAAAATCGCAGAACCCTCCCAGCATGAGGCTCTTGACCGCGGTGCGGTGGGAGGTCTGGCCGCCGATCGTGATCAGGCCGTAGAGGGTCAGCAGCCCGCCTCCCCAGAAAAAAATCAGGGGAACGAAATTGTTGGACAGGACCGCGCCGTTGGCCATGGCCGCGGTCAGGAAGACGTAGCCGTAATATTCCCGCAGGCGCGGGGTGTTTCTCATCTTGACCGTGGAGTAAAGGGTGATGAGAAAAAGAAAGCCCGTCAGTCCGAGGAGGATGAAGGCCGAGAAATGGTAGAGCCGCAGGTCGAAATCGATGCCGCGGCCGAGCCAAGGGGTCTTCCACGACAGGTTCCGGACGGAGAAGAAGACGAAACCCAGATAGAGGAGGGCGGAGGCCCCCAGAACGGCCAGGACCTCGCGCACAAGCTTGACGCGCGAGGGGATCAGGAAGAACACGACGGCCAGCCCGGCGGGCAGAAGAATGGGGATGAGGAGCGTTTGGGGTGTCATGGGTTCCACCAGATGATTGAGGTTGTGGCGGTCTCCACGAGCTTCATGGGATAGGCCACCAGGAGGCCGCTGAGAAGGGACAGGACGGCCAGGAGGGCCACGACGAAGACCATGCCCCGCGTTTTCTCCGGCGCCGTCTCGGTCGCCTCGCCCAGAAAGACCTTGCTGAAGACTTTGAGAAGGTAGAACATCGTCAGCACGGCGGTGAAAAGGGCGACGGCCGCCACCCAGACCTGGCCGGCCTTGACCGTGCCGGTGATGACCAGGAGCTTGGAGAAGAACCCGCCGAAAGGCGGCAGGCCGATGACCGAGAACGCGCAGGCCAAAAAGGCCACGGCCGTGACGGGCATGGTTTTGATGAGCCCGCCCATTTCCCGGATGTCCCGTTTGTGGGTGGCATGAATGACGATCCCGGCGCACAGGAACAAACCGGCCTTGGCCAGGCCGTGCATGAGGATGAAAAGCAGCGAGCCCGAGATGCCGTCCGGCGTGTAAACGCTGAATCCGAGGAAGATGTAGCCGATCTGACTGATCGTGGAATAAGCCAGGATGCGTTTGAAGTCGTTCTCGACCGTGGCCGCTCCCGCGGCCACGAGGCTCGAGACGACGACGAAAATGGGCAGGGCGTCTCTCCATCCGGCGGGCAGGCTGAACGTGAACAGGAAGAGCCGGGCGAACGCGTAAACGCCGATCTTCACCAGGACTGCGGCATGAAGCAGCGCGGTGACGGTTGTGGGAGCGACGCCGGCGTCGGGCAGCCAGGTGTGGAGCGGCATGGTCGTCGACTTGGAGAACATGCCCAGGAGGATGAACAAGACCGCGGTGCCGGAGATCAAGGTCCCGCGCATGGCCGTCAGGTCGAACGTCCCGGTCTGATTGTAAATCAGAATGAAGCCCAGGAGCATGACCGCCGCACCGAAAAAGGTCATGAGGAAGGCCTTGTCGGCTTTGAGGACATGATCCTTTTCCCGGTAAAACCCGATGAGGCGCCAGCAGCAGATGCCGATGATTTCCCAGAAGACGTACATGAACACCAGGTTGGCCGAGAACACGAGGCCCATCATCGACCCGATGAACAGCAGGACCATGAGGTAATACTCGTCCTGATGACGCTCATGGGCGATGTAGCCCAGGGAGTAGACGATGATCAGGAAGCCGACGAACGAGGAGACGATGGACATGAACACGGACAGGGGATCGATGATGAGCTTGAAGTCGAGCCCCAGGATGAGCGTCCGGACCGCGATATCCTGTTTCCCGCTCAGGGCGAACGGCAGGAGCAACAGCGGCAGCGCCGCCGTGACCGCGCCCAGGAGGACGGACCAGACCGAGCGCGCCTGCCGGGAAATGCGCCCGGCCAAGGGAATGGTCAACGAGCCGAGGACGGGGATAAAAACCGTAAGAAGGGCGATCAGCTTAATGTTCATTTTCCTCTGCCCATGATTTGAGCAGGCCAAATATATTCAGATGAAAATGAAATGTCAACGAAAAAATGGCGGGAAACGGCCTCGGGCCGACGCGTCCCGCGGAGCTGCGGGATCGCGCTCAGGGTTCCAAGCGGGCTTTGAAATCTTTGACCGCCTCGGCATCTCCTAGGACCGTCAGCACGTCGCCCGGTTCCAACCGGGTGTTGCCGTGGGGGACCAGCACTTCCCGGCCCCGATGGATGGAGATGATGAGCAGGTCGCTGGAGATGCGCAGGTTGCGCAGGAGTCGGCCGGCGCCCCGGCGGCCGGCGAAGAACACCTCCTCGATCGCCCGACCCTCGGGGTGGGTCGTCAGGATCCGGAAAAGGTCGGGATTGCTGGCCATGAGGGTCAGCAGCGTGGCCCTTTGGAGGTCGGGGGCGTAAGTCTGGATTTCAAGCTCCTTGAACTCCTCGAGCCGGGCGGGGTGGTTGACCAGGGCCACGATGTGCCGGACGCCCATGGCCCGGGCATGGCGGCTCGTCCTCAGGCCGCATTGTGCCCCCAAGGCCCGACCCGTGTCAAAAATCTTTTTTGAAAACGGAAGGCTAGAGAGCCGAATCTTCGCGGTAATCGACCGTGATTTTGGCGCCGGGCCTGGGCCGGAGGAGGTCCACAGCCTTGAGGAATGTTTTGTTTTTCTTGTTCCACATGCGGTTCAGCTTGCGGGCGTAGACGGCGATGGCGCAGTCCAGCCACCAGCCCCGGACGAACCTCTTCGCCAGTTCCACCAGGGAATAGAATTTCCTGTGGCCGAAGATCTGCGCTCTTTGGAGGTCAAAGAGAGTGAAACGGGCGGGCTGGAAGACCACGTGGTGCGCGTCGTAGAGCGCCCAGTCCCGGAAGGTGATCCGGTTTTCGGCCGAGATTTTCTCGTACCATTCCGATCCCGGCAGGGGAGTGAGGATGAGGAACTGGGTCGAAGTCAGCCTGGCTTTTTTGGCGAACTTCACCGTGGCCTTAATGGTTTGCCAGTCGTCATCGTCGAACCCGAAGATGAACATGCCGTGAATGCGGATTTTATGGCGGCGGAGGACCTTGGCGGCTTCACGGATCTCGTCCACGGTCTGTTTTTTCTTCATGGCCTCCAGGCTGCGGGGGTTCACCGATTCGAAGCCGATGTACAGGGTGTGGCAGCCGGCCCGTTTCATGAGCTTGACGAGCTCGATGTCGCGGGAGATGTCGGTCCGGACCTGCGTCGTCCAGAGAAACTTGAAGTTTTCCCTGATCATGGCTTCCATGAGCGCCTTGGTTCGCTCCCGGTTGGCCGTGAAATTGTCGTCGTAGAAAAAGATGATATTCCGGCGGCTGTTGTAGTTTCTCAGTTCCCGGATAATGCTTTCCGTTGACCGGAAACGGAATTTTTTTCCGAACATGCCCGTGACCGAGCAGAACGAGCAATCAAAGGGGCACCCCCGGGATGTCAGTATGGGAATGGTCTTCCGGCCCAGCTTGATCTTCCGGTCGGGCTTCAATAGGGACAGGTCGGGAAAGGGCAGGGCGTCCAGCTCCGGGAGCATTGGACGGCGGGGATTGTGGATGTTTCCGGAGGCCGCATGGAAGGACAGGTTGGGAACCCGGCGAAAATCCCAGTCTCCCTCCCAGGCATCGATGAAGGCCATGAGGGGGATTTCGCCTTCGCCCCGGATGACGAAGTCGGCGTGGTCCAGGGCTTCGTCGGCCAGGAAAGTGACGTGTGGCCCGCCCATGATCACCGGCCGGCCCAGGGACCGGATCTTGTCGGCCAGACGGTAAGCGCGCGGCGCGGTGGAGGTGATGGTCGAGACGCCCACCAGGTCGGCCTCGCGGACGGCTTCGAAACGGATCTCGCGGAGCTCTTCGACGAAGACCTCCACGTCCCAACCCCGCTCTTTCATCATCGTCCCTAAGAGGAGGGTTCCCAGACGAGGCAGGGGAAACTGGGAAAAAATGTGCAGGTTCGGCGCCCGGGGCTCAATGAATACGATTTTAGGCATGAGCGGCTCCTCGTTGCGCCCCGCGGCGCTTGTCGTTTTTTTGTTTCAGGTTCTGGACCTCTTTTTTCGCCTTTTTAAGCAGGTCTTCCCAGCGGGCGATGCCTTGCTTGAGCATTTCGATTTTGTCGAACAGCGCTTTGAGTTCGCTCAGCATTTTTTCCAGCTTGGCGTCCGCGGCCGCCTTGGGAAGGGACTCCGGCCTGTCCCGGAGCCTTTGATAGTCCTGGTAGTAGCCGGACAGGACCTTAATGTCTTCCAGTGTGTAGCCGAAAAGCTGCAGGTCCCTGATGAGCTGGCAGAGAAAGACGAAGACCTTGGAATAGAGGCGGAATCCTCCTTCGCTGCGCATGTCGGGGACGATGATGCCCTTGTCTTCCCAGTGTTTGATCGTCCGCGGGCTGACGCCCGACTGTTCCGCCAGGTCGCCCACGGTCAGGAAACGTTCCGGGGTCTTGCGTTTCTTTTTTTTAAGCTCTTCCTGCGGCAAGCCGACTTTCTTCAGGATTTTCTGGACATCTTCGAGGCCGTATCCGAGATCAAGGAGCCTCTGGATGTGCGCGATTCGCTCCCCGCCGTCCTCGGAAAAGAGAGGCGTCTTGTTGGGGCCGAAGCCCGCGGGAAGAAGCAGTTTGAGCTTCATCCATTTCTCCAGTTCCGGACGGGAAACGTGGAAACGGGCTTCAAGTTCCTGTCGGGTGAACGTTTTTGAGTTCATAATATACCTTTACGTATAATTTATATAAGAATTATTGTCAACCTATACGTATAGGATTATAATAGAACAACGGGATTGTCAAGGGGGGGTGCGGCTCCATGACGCTTTGTGCGGTCCTTTGGCGTGAGCCTTGGGCCTGGGGGAGGGCTTCGGCGCCCGGCCGCGGTTTTTCACGCCGCGGAATCTCCGGGTTTCTCCGTCGGCTTCGCGATACGCTCGCTGACGAGAGCTGGGCGACGGCCGGCCGGCTTCCTTCTCCTGATCCAATTCTTTGGCCGAATAAAGAAAGAAAAAAAGAAAATAAGCCTTCAGCTCACAGGGGGCGCCGCTCGGCGGAGGGGATCAGCGCAGCAGCCCCGTGACGAAGAAGACACCGATCAGGACGGGCTGATGGGCGATATAAATCCAGAGCGAATGACGCCCGGCGATGTTGAGGAAGGACACCGGCGGCGGCTTGGAGAGCAGGCTCCGTCGGGAAGAATAAACCGATTTGCCCAGAGCGGCTCCGGCGAGGAATACGCCCAGCCAGGGAAAAAGAGGAAAGTAATCGAAAGAGACGTATGCCGCGCTGTGGATGCCGAACGGAAGAAGCCAGTCGAAAGGGATCGCGGTGTTCTTAAGAAAAAGGAAAAACGCGGCGCTCAAGAGAAAGACGGCCGCTCCGGCGGCGGCGCAAGACAGGGGGCCGGATTTTTCAAGAGTCAGACCATAGAGGAGGATCGACAGTCCCAGGCAATGGAGAATGCCGAAGTGGACGGCCGCAGAGGAATTGAAAAAATATGTGGCCGCGGTGATGATGAGGGCCACGGCCAGCAGCCGCAGCGCCCTCCGGATGTTGCTTCGGGTCAGGGTGCTGCTGATGCCGCAGAGGACGATGAAAAGGCCGGCGAAAAAATTCCTCGCGGCTTCAAGCACCGGGCTGCCGAGCGGAATCTCCCAGCCGCAAAGCGTCCGCACGCCGGCCAGCTCCCTGAGGTCGTAGGCCGCGTGGTAGAGGACGACGAGGAGGATCGAAAAGCCTCGCAGGAAATCGACCTCCCAGATGCGGCCTGCGGCGCCCCGGAGCGGAGCCCCGGGCGGCCGGGGATGGGATTCGGCATGGGAGTCCGTCATTCCGTGATCTTCTCGAAGCGACCTCTTGCGGAAGAACCGGATCGGTCGCGCCCGCCTATTGTATCTTAAATCTCCTCTTTTGAGGCTTGGTTATTTTCAGACGGTTCCCGCTTCCGCCTCCGAGAAGCGGACTTAAAGCGGCAGGCCCGTTCGTCCGACCGAAAACGGCGCGGCGGTCGGAGGGAGAGTGCGCAGCCTAAAAATCCCTGGGAAAACAGGTTCTGCGGTGATACTATCAACACGAAGAAAATCTCTGACGAGGAATTTCTAATGAGAAACAGAGCTTTGACAGGCCTGACGGCCGCAATCCTGTTCGTCGCCGTCCTGGCCGCCCAGGAGACGCGGCCCGTCCGGGACGACGTGGGCTATTGCTGGAACACGACAGCGATGAAAGCTCTCGTGGATTTCCTCGAGAAGGAGGCGGGGGATTCTCATCCGGCCGAGGGGCTGGTGGCCGCCGTCGCTCCCCACGACGACTATCTCTACGCCGGCCGCGTTTATCACCCGCTGTTCAAAATTCTTCGGACCCGGGAAGTGGTCGTGTTCGGCGTCACCCACGGTGCGGTGCGTAAAGAGATCGGCGATCCGCAGAGTCTCCTGATCCTGGACTCCTTCAAAGATTGGCCGGGCTTGGACCGTCCGGTGGGTGTTTCGGAGCTTCGGGAGCACATCAAGACCCATCTCGACAAATCGTTTTACGCCGTCAACAATACGGCGCATGCCCTGGAGCATTCGATCGAAGGCCAGGTGCCCTGGCTCCACTATTTCAATCCCGAGGTCCGCATCACGCCGATCATGGTCACCGGGATGCCCTTTGAAAAAATGGAAGAGATCTCGACGCGCCTGGCCGAGACGATCGCCGCGTACATGAAGGACAGGGGGCTGGTTCCCGGACGGGATGTTTTCTTCCTGATTTCCTCGGACGGAAACCACTACGGCCGGGATTTCGACAACGCGCCTTTCGGCGAGGACGAGACGGCCTGGAAGACGGCCCGGGAGCTCGACAGACGCCTGATCCGGGAATATCTGACCGGCCCGATGGATGAAGGCAAAGTCGAGGGGTTGACCCGGGAGCTCTGGGGAGAGACCTATCTCGATTATCGCAACACCTACTGGTGCGGAAAATACTCGGTCCCCTTCGGCCTGCTCGCCGCTCAAAAAATCGTGGCCCTGACGACCGGGAAAAAAATCAGCGGCACGCTCTTACGCGACTCCGACACCTACAGTGAAGGCGTTCTTCCCCTGGTCAAGACCGGACTCGGAACGACCGCTCCTTTCTCCCTGCGCCACTGGGTCAGCTTCTGCTCGATCGGATATTATCTGGATTAGCGGGGCAGGCCGAAGTCGTCGGCGAAACAAGGGGGGATAAGGGAGGCGACTTTGGAGAAGCGATTCCGGTGACAGCGTTTCATTAAAATTTAAAAATA
The DNA here is from genome assembly GCA_016933515.1 of Candidatus Aminicenantota bacterium. GTDB lineage: Bacteria > Acidobacteriota > Aminicenantia > Aminicenantales > JAFGAV01 > JAFGAV01. The sequence continues at coordinate 67,989 of JAFGAV010000118.1, read as the reverse complement.
TTCTTCCCCCCTGTACGCCCCCCGCCAAAAAAAAATAGGGGACGAATGAAAGCTCTCTCCGGAGCGGGATGGTGGGCGATACAGGATTTGAACCTGTGACTTCTACCGTGTGAAGGTAGCACTCTACCGCTGAGTTAATCGCCCACCCGGCAGGGTATTTTTATCCCAAACGTCTTTTGTTGTCAATTTTGCGTCGAAAAGCCGCCTTCCTCGGACATTTCCGAGACGAAACGACAATTCGATGAAACCGGTTGTTTCCGCGGGCCGGGAGCATGTTCCGGTTTCCCCTGCGGACCGCCGACCCGCGGGCATGAGAATTTCAATGCCGACCGGAGGATCCTCATAGGATGTTTTTCCCTCCGGCGTCCTGAGGCGTTGTCCTTCACCGGGAACAGGGCTCTTTTCGGAGTTCCGGGATTGTTGACAATCCCCCGGCTTTGGGCATATAAAATAGCCGGTGGCCATCAAACGTTGTCCCTATTGCCGGTCGATCATCGACGAGGCCGACCGCTACTGCGAAAACTGCGGGACGCAGCTCCTTTTCCCCGAGGACGAGAACATCGAGGAGGACATCCCCGGCGAAAAGATTCTCGAAGCCGAGGACGGTCTTCCGGATGAAGATCTGGAAATCCCCTCCGGGGAAGAATCGATAACGCCTCCGTTCGAACCCTCCCCGGCCGAGGACGAAATCGCGCTCGAGCAGGCCCGGTCAAAAAAAAGCACGGAAATCCCCGATCTGAGCTTCGAGACTCAAAAGAGAGATTTGGAAGACGAGCCCTTGCCGGACTCCGCGCGCAAGTTCGCCACGGGAGACTTGCCCGAAATGGACCTCGAAAGTCCCTCCTCATTGGGATCGTCCGTAACGCCGCCCTTTGAGACTCCGGCCGAGGAATCGGCCCCCCCCGAGGATTTCGAGGCGGGTTTTCCCGCTTCGGAGGAAGAGAGAGAGGACATCGCCCGGTTGATGTCCGCGATGGCGCAAAAGGAACGTTCAAAAGAGGGGGAACCGCCTCCTTCCCGGGAGGAAGAGGAAGTCGCCTTTTCGGAAAAAGACCTGCCTCCCCTGAGGTTCGAGGAGGAGAAACCTCCGACATCGGACGAACTCCCCCCCTGGGCCGAGCGCGTCAAGGAGGGGGTCACTCCCGGCTTCCGGGCCCCGACGCAGGAAGACGCATCGGCTGTTTCGTTGGAGAGAGAGGACCTGTCGTTCGAGGCCGAGCGCGGTTTCGATCGATTGTCACAGAGCGCCGAGGAAGAACCGGGGATCGGGGATGGCGATTTTCGCCGGGCCGAACCCGGGTTGCGTCCTCGCCCCCGCCGCAGGCGCGGCCCCCTCTCAAGGCTTAAGGCGCGCCTTTACGACTTTCTGATGATCACTCTTCTGTGGATTGCGGCCCTCTGGGCCGCCTCCCGGGTGTTGAGCGTCCCGCTCATCGACATCATCGCCAATTCCGCTCTTCAGGTGGGCGTCTTCTACCTCATTCTTTTGGCCGGCTATTTCGCTTTGTTCTTTTCGTTCCTCGGCGAGACCCTGGGAGATCGCCTGGGCTCTCCGCCGGCTTGAGCCTCGGGTCTTCCGCCTCCTGAACGTAGTCCTGCCCCAGGAACCTTTCCTTGGCCCGCGGATCGGCCGCGACGTCCCGGGGCGGCCCCTCGACCAGGATTTCCCCCTCATCGATGATGTAGGCCCGGTCGGCGACGTGAAACGTGTCGCGGACGTTATGGTCCGAAACCAGAATGCCGATGCCCTTGTCCTTGAGGAGGCCGAGGATTCTCTGGAGGTCGAGGATCGTCAGGGGATCGATGCCGGTGAAGGGTTCGTCAAGAAGGAGGAAGCCGGGCTTGAGGGTCAGGGCGCGGCTGATCTCAAGCCTCCGCCTCTCGCCCCCCGAGAGGTTGTAGGCTTTCTGTCCCGCCAAGCCGCTGAGGCCCAAGTCCTCAAGAAGACGCCGGGCCATGTGCTCCTGTTCGCGCTTGCCGTAAGGCTGAAGCTCGAGGGAAAGCCGAAGATTGTCGGTCACCGTCGCCTTGAGGAAGACCGAGTGTTCCTGGGGGAGATAGGTCAGGCCCAAACGGGCCCGCCTGTCCGTGGGCAGCAACGAAATGTCCCGCCCGTCGAGAAGAATCCGCCCCGCATCGGGCCGCAACAGTCCGGCGATCATCTGGAAAATCGTCGTTTTTCCCGCGCCGTTCCGGCCCAGAAGGCCGATGATTTCCCCCGGCCTGACCTCCAGGGTCACTCCCCGGACCGCCGGCTTCCTCCCGTAATTTTTCACCAGGTTTTCCGCTCTGAGCATCGTTCCGTTCCTCGGGGGCGTATAATGAAAGAATAGTGAAGCACGTCCCGCGGGCTGTCAAGCGGCCATGAAAAAAATCGTCAGCGCCTCGCGCCGGACGGACCTTCCCGCGTTTTTTCCCGAATGGCTGGCCGGAGCGCTTCGCGCCGGCCGGGCGGACTTCAGCGGGCCCTCGGGACGCCGGAAAACGGTTGCCCTGAAGCCCGAAGACGTCCACACCCTCGTCCTGTGGTCGAAAAATTTTTCCGCGCTCCTCGCCGGACGGTACGGCCTCCGCGAGCTTCTCGGCCGCTACGACCAGCTGTACTTTCTTTTCACCATCACCGGCCTGGGCGGGACGGTCGCCGAGCCCGGCGTCCCGGAGGCCGGCGAAGCCTTGGCCCAGCTCCCGGAACTCATCCGCCTCGCCGGCGACGCGCGCCGAGTTTCGGTTCGGTTCGACCCGGTCGTGTTCTGGAAGGAGTCGGGACGGACGCTGTCGAACCTGGATTTTTTCGACCGGCTGGCTCCGGCCGCCGCGGCGCTCGGAATCCGGGACATGCGCTTCAGTTTCGCCCAGTGGTACCGAAAGGCGGTCCGCCGGGCTCGGGCGCGGGGATTTGACTTCTTCGACCCGTCCGTCGAAGAGAAGAGAGCCGCGGCCGGAGAACTGGCCGCGCGCGCCTCGGAACTGGGTCTCAGGCTTCACGCCTGCAGCCAAGGCTTTCTGGGCGGGGTGGAGGGGGTCAGACCGTCGGCCTGCATCGACGGCTCTCTGCTCGGGGCCCTCCATCCGGCGCGGGAAAGAACTTCTCTGGCTAAGGACACGACCCAGCGTCGGGATTGCCGTTGCACGCGGTCCGTGGATATCGGAAGCTACACTCAGGCGTGCCCTCATGCGTGCGTGTACTGTTACGCCAATCCCGGACCGGTCTGAGGAAAGCCGGCCGGTCAGATGCCCAGGGCCAGCCGCTCGGCCAGCGCCGGGGGGAGGTTCTGGGCCAGGATTTTTTCCTGAGCCCGAGCGATGTCGTATTCGAAACGGTAAAAACAGACGGTCGATTCCTCGGAATCGAAAAGGGCGCAGGCGGCTTTGGGATTGCGGTCCCTCGGCTGCCCCACGGATCCGGGATTGATGAGATAAGCGGCGTTTTTTTTCAGACGGATGAGGCTGCGGTCCTTTTCGACAAGACGCCCCTCGACGGCATCCTCCGTCTTGACGTACACACAGGGAAAGTGGGTGTGACCGAAGAAGCCGATCCGCGTTTCCAGGTACAGAAACGCTTCGGCGGCGTCGAATTCGCCGAAGATGTAGAAATCCTCGTCGAACGGGGCACCGTGGCAGATGGTCAGGAGGCCGTCGACGATCAGGGGCCCTTTCGGCAGTCCGCACAGATAGCGGCTGTGCTCCCGGCTGAGCGTCTTTCGGGACCAGGTGATGGCCGAGGCGGCCATGGGGTTGAAGGTCTCGATGGCGTCCAATCCGCAAACGGCCTTGTCGTGGTTCCCCCTGATGAGGGACAGCGGTTTGAGCTTCCGGACAATCTCGATCGTCTCGTCCGGCGAGGCGCCGTATCCCACCAGGTCGCCCAGGCAAAGATAGCGGTCGATTTTTTTCCGCGAGACGAATTCGAGGAGCGCCTCCAAGGCTTCCCGATTGCCGTGGATGTCGGTGAAGACGAGATAACGCATTATCAGCCCCCGGGCCCGGCCGCCGCAAGATCCGCCATCCGCCGGGCGTGATAGGAGCTTCGGACGAGCGGGCCGGATTCGACCGCCCGGAAGCCCAGGTTGAGAGCCGTCTGTTTCCAGGCGGCGAATTCCTCCGGCTCGCAGTACCTCCGCACCGCAATGTGCTCGCGGGACGGCTGAAGGTATTGCCCCAGGGTCAGAAGTTTGCAGCCCGCGCCGCGGAGATCGGAGAGGGTCCGTTCGAGATCCTCGGGCGTTTCGCCCAGCCCCAGCATGAGACCCGACTTGATGACGGCGCCCCGGCGGCCGGCCGTCTCGAGCAGGCGCAGCGAGCGTCGGTAGCGCTCCCTCGGGCGGCCGATCGCCGGGTACAGCGTCTCGGGGACCTCAAGGTTGTGATTGACGATTTCGGGCCCGGCGGCAAGCACCGTTTCCAGCGATCGTTCGTCTCCCTGAAAATCGGGGATGAGGGTTTCCACGCGCACGCCGGGGATCTTGTCTTTCAGGGCGGCGATCGTTCGGGCGAAGGCCGAAGCGCCGCCGTCCGGAAGGTCGTCACGCGTCACGGAGGTGAGGACGACATAGATCAACCCGAAGCCGGCCGCGGCTTCGGCCACACGGTTGGGTTCGTCCTCATCCAGAGGGCCGGGGACGCCTTTGTTCACCGCGCAGAATCTGCAGGAGCGGGTGCACACGTCCCCGAGGAGAAGAAAAGTCGCCGTTTTTTCCGACCAGCATTCGGCGATGTTCGGGCAACGGGCGCTGCGGCAGATGGTGTGGAGGGCCTGCGTTTTCAGCGTGTCCGCCACACGGAAAAAATTGGGATGCGACGGGAGAGGAACCTTCAACCAGGCCGGTTTTCTCGCGAAGCGGCGTCCTTCAATCTCCGCAGGTTCGGGCATTTCCCCTCGACTCTTGTTCGGTCATCGGGCCGGGACGGAAGGGAGAAATCGGAGGCAGGTATCTCTCAGTAATCGACGTCGCGTTCGCGTTTCAGGCGTCTCCTCATGCGCTTGCGGGCCTGGGCGGCTTTCATTCTCTTCCGCTCGCCCGGCTTGAAATAGACCGAATGCTTTTTGATTTCCTTGATGATGGCTTCCTGCTGGACCTTTCTCTTGAACCGCTTGAGCGCGTTTTCCAGGGATTCGCCTTCTTCAATGACAACAAAGGCCACGAGATTTCACCTCCTTTGAAGGAAGGCCAGAATATCTGAAGGCCGCGAAGTTGTCAAGACGACCGGGGCTCCGCGCCGGACGAGCCGGCCGGCGTCCGGTCGGGGACCCTGGGATCGGCCCAGATGGCGACGGGAATGTGCTCCTGATCCGCGGGGGCGCTGGTGTTGCGTATGAGAAGCCGGTAGAAATGGGCCGTGGCCTCGGGCCCCATTCCCCCCGGAATGCCCGATGTTTTTATCGCGGGCGCGATCTTCGCCGAAATCGTTCCGGGTTGAATTTCCGCTGAGAGAGGGTATGATGAGTTGCAGCCATGAACCGGAAAGGCGGAAAGCGCTTCCTGATATCGCCGCTTCTGGCGGACATTCCGGGACTGGTCCACGGTTTCGGCATGAAGGGCTGCGGCTTCCGGGACGCCGGGGGCATCGGAGGAAAAACAGGATTTCGTCCGGTCACGCTCGACCAGGTTCATTCGGACGCCGTCATTTTTTTCGCCCGTCGGCCGAAAATCCGCAAGCGGGGCGACGCGCTGGTCACCGATCGGCTGCGCCTTCTGCTGGCCGTCAAAACGGCCGATTGTCTGCCGATCCTTTTGGCCGATCCGGAGGGGCGCGTTGCGGCCGCCGTTCACTGCGGATGGCGAGGGACGGCCTCCCGGCTGGCGGAGAAGACCGTGAGCGCCCTGCAGCGGAAGTACGGCTGCCGGCCCTCGAGTTTGAGAGCGGCTTTGGGGCCGTGCATCGGTCCGCGCTGCTTCGAGGTGGGCGAAGATGTGCGCCGCGCATTCCGGGAATCCGGACTTTCTCTTCGGGATTTCGCGCCGCGGCGCGGACATCCGGGAAAATCCGTTCTCGATCTGGCCGGAGCGAATCGGCGCCAGCTCATCCGCGCCGGGTTGAAAAAGCGAAACATCGAGCTTGTCTCTCTTTGCACGCATTGCCGGCCCGAGTTTTTCTCTTACCGCCGGGATCCGGAGGCGGCCGGTCGACAGATCAATTTCATTGGGTTCGCGGTCCGGTAGGCTTTACTCTCCGGTCGGGCGCAATCATCGTCATGCCCTGCAGAGGCGTGTTGCATTTTGACGGGAATTTCTCTATTCTTATCCTTACCATGCCTGAAACACTTTCCGAAATTTCCCTGCCCGGAATTCCTCTCTTCAAAAGAGGAAAAGTCCGGGATGTTTTCGATCTCGGCGACAAGCTCCTCGTCGTCGCCTCGGACCGGATTTCCGCCTTTGATCATGTTCTTCCCTCTCTCATTCCCGGAAAGGGGGCGGTTCTGACTCAGCTTTCCCGGTTCTGGTTCGATCATACCGCGCTCGTCTGTCCCAATCATGTCCTCGCCGCGGACATCGCGGATTTTCCGTCCGAGCTCGCACCCTACCGCGCTCTTCTCGATAAGCGCTCGATGCTGGTGCGCAAGGCCGATGTTTTGCCCGTCGAATGCGTGGTCAGAGGCTATCTCGCGGGCACGGGATGGAACGAGTACCAGAAGACGGGCCGGATTTGCGGCATCAAGCTTCGGGGCGGACTGAGGGAATCGGACCGCCTGGACCAGCCCCTGTTCTCGCCGGCCACGAAGGCCGACGAGGGGCATGACGAGAACATCTCGTTTAAAGCCATGGAGAAGATCGTGGGTTCGGAAACGGCCAAGGCCGTCCGCAGGCTGAGCCTGGAGCTGTATCAAAAGGCATCCCTGCACGCCGTGTCCAAAGGGATCATCATCGCCGACACCAAGTTCGAGTTCGGCCGGCTCGACGACGAGCTCATCCTGGTGGACGAGATTTTCACGCCCGACTCTTCCCGTTTTTGGCCGCTGGCCGATTATGCTCCCGGGCGTTCCCAGTCCAGCCTGGACAAACAGTATGTCCGCGACCATCTGCTGCGCTCCGGCTGGGACCGGTCTTCGCCTCCCCCGCCGCTCCCGCCGGAAGTCATCGATCAGACCGCGAGCCGGTACCTGGAAATTTTCAGACTTCTCACCGGTCTGCAGACGCTATGATCATGCGGGACGGGTTGGTCGATCTTCATATCCATTCCTGTTGGAGCGGGGACGGCGATGTCCGGCCCGAGGAACTCGTGCGCCGGGCCAAGGAATCGGGATTCGCGGCCATTTCGATCGCCGACCACGACAGCATCAAGGCCTATCCGGCGGCCCTGGCGGCCGGGGAGGAACAGGGCGTGGAGGTCATCCCCGGCCTGGAGATGACGACTCAGTACGACGGCCGGGAGTTTCATCTTCTGATGCCGTTCGTCGACTGGCGGTCGCCGTGTTTGGCGGAAGTGCTCAACCGGGCCCGGGAGGTGCGGCTTTCGGAAGGCCGGGAACGGGTGAACAATCTCCGCCGGCTGGGTTTTCCCGTCTCCTGGGAGGAGGTTCTGGCCGCAGCCGCAGAAAAGGGGGAGGACGTCTTGCCCGTAGGCGTCTTCATCGCCCGCGTCCTCCTGGACAAGATGGAAGTGCGGCGCGAGCCCCGGTGGGACAAGTATTATCTCCCCGGATCAAACGAACCGGATGCCTTCCTGTTCTATAGCGATTATTTCGAGAAGGGGCGTCCGGCCTATGCCCCCAAAAGCTATATCGATCTTGTCGAAGTCTTGGATCTGGCGCCGCAGACGGGAGCGTCCCCCGTTCTTGCCCACCCCGGGGCGTCTTTTGTCCGCGCCGGACGGCGGGATCTCGAAGAGCTCAAAGAGCGAGGGTTGAAAGGGTTGGAAGTGTACACGTCTTATCATCGGCCTCCTCTTTGTCCGGACCACTCCCTGGAAAGACATTATCTGGGCCTGGCCGAGAGCCTTAATCTCGTGCCGACCGCGGGTTCGGATTTCCACGGCCGGATCAAACCCTTCATTCCCTTCGGATTCGTGAAGGAAGGGCGTTACTGGATGGTGGAGCGTTTGAGGAATAGCGGGGCATGATGCTTTCCACTTGGATCGATATTCTGTTCCTGGTTATAACCGCCGCGGCGCTGATCTTCGGCCTTGTCCGAGGGCTCATCCGGGAAATCGTGGGCATCCTGGCCGTTCTGGCCGGGTTCTTCCTGGCGGCCCATTACTATCCCAATATTTCCCGGCTCCTGTCCGGGGTCATCAGAGGGGGGCCGGTCAGGGATTTCCTCGCCTTCGGCGCGGTCTTCGTCGTGATCGTGGCGGCCGGCGGGCTCCTGAGCCGGTTCATCTCCCGCCGGATGGCGGGTCTGTCCCGTTTTTTCAACCATCTTCTGGGCGGCGCGCTCGGATTTCTTAAGGGCGCTTTTTTATGCGGGGTCATCGTCCTGGCCTTCGCGGTGTTTCCCGCCGACACAGAATTTCTTCGTGAATCGAATCTCGCGCCCGTTGCTCTGAGGGTCACGCGCGGTTTGGTTCAGCTTGCGCCCGCCGAGCTGAAAAAAAGATTCATGGATTCCTATCAAAGAATGATCGAAATAAAACGGGGGGGGGATGATGGAAAAAAAATCTGAGAAAGCGACTCTTCACCAGAAGCTGGAAACGGTCATTTCCGAGATGGTGGACAAGGAGCTTCATCTCGATGACGCCCTCCGGGAATTTCAAAAGATCTATCTGGAAACGGCCATGAAGAAGTACAGGGGCAATAAGTCCCGGATCGCCAAAGCCCTTGGCATGCATAGAAACACACTCCACTGCCGCGCTGAAAGACTGAAAATACACAAAAAATAAAGAATTTATAACGATATTAGCAGTCTATTATCATGACTGCTAATTTTTTTTGAAAAACTCTTGACAAAACGCTTTCCGGAATGTATATATTTAGCACTCTGAGAGTATATTTGCTAATTTTTTAAAGGAGGTATCTATGAAGGTCATCCCTTTGCATGACCGGATCCTGCTCAAAAGGATCGAGGAAAAAGAAGTGAAGGTCGGCGGCATCATCATCCCCGATTCCGCCAAGGAAAAGCCCCAGGAGGCCGATGTCATCGAAGTGGGCAAGGGGCGCGTCACGGAGGACGGAAAGCTCATTCCCTTGGATGTCAAAAAGGGCGACAAGGTTCTCATCGGCAAGTACAGCGGAACGGAAGTCACGATCGACAACGTCGAACACGTGATTCTCCGTGAGGAAGAGATTCTGGCCAAGCTGACCTGATCTCGCAAAACATCCCAGAGGAGGAAAGAATGGCGAAACAAATCAACATGGGTGAAGACGCCCGCCAGGCCCTGCTGCGGGGCGTCAACCAATTGAGCGGCCTGGTCAAGGCCACGCTCGGCCCGCGGGGCAAGAACATCGTTCTGGAGAAAAAGTTCGGCTCTCCGACCAGCACCAAAGACGGCGTGACCGTGGCCAAGGAAGTCGAACTCAAGGATCCGCTGGAGAACATGGGCGCCCAGCTGGTCAAGGAAGTGGCCTCCAAAACGTCCGACGTCGCCGGCGACGGCACGACCACGGCGACGGTCCTGGCCCAGAGCATCTACGGCCAGGGTCTCAAATACGTCACCGCCGGCGCCAATCCCACGCTCATCAAGAAAGGGATCGACCTGGCCGTCGAGGCCCTCGTCGGCGAGATCAAGAAGCTCAGCCGCGAGGTGACGGGACAGATGATCTCCCAGGTGGGGGCCATTTCGGCCAACAACGACGAATCCATCGGCAAGATCATCGCCGAGGCCATGGACAAGGTCGGCAAGGACGGCGTCATCACCGTCGAGGAGGCCAAGGGGCTGGAGACGACCATGGAGGTCGTGGAGGGCATGCAGTTCGACCGGGGCTACCTGTCTCCCTATTTCATCACCGATCCGGACCGCATGGAATGCGTTCTGGAAAACCCTTACATTCTTCTTCACGAGAAGAAGATCTCCAACCTGCGCGAGCTCCTGCCTCTGCTGGAGAACGTGGCCAAGATGGGCCGGCCGTTGCTCGTCGTGGCTGAAGAAGTGGAAGGCGAGGCCCTGGCCACGCTGGTGGTCAACAACCTGAAGCGCACCTTCATTTGCTGCGCGGTCAAGGCTCCCGGTTTCGGAGACCGCCGCAAGGCGATGCTGGAAGACATCGCCAAGCTGACCGGAGGCCAGGTCATCACCGAGGACATCGGGGTGAAGCTGGAGAAGGTCGGCCTGGACTGGCTGGGCGAGGCCAAGAAGGTCGTCGTGGACAAGGACAACACCACGATCGTCGAGGGCAAAGGCAAAGAGGCCGATGTCCAGGCCCGCATCAAGCAGATCCGCACCCAGATCGACGAGACGACCTCCGACTACGACCGGGAGAAGCTTCAGGAACGGCTGGCCAAGCTGGTCGGCGGCGTGGCCCTGATCAAAGTCGGCGCGGCCACCGAGACCGAGCTCAAGGAAAAGAAAGCCCGCGTCGAGGACGCCATGCACGCCACCAAAGCGGCGGTCGAAGAGGGCATCGTGCCCGGCGGCGGCGTGGCCCTTCTCCGGGCCATGAAGGCCCTGGACGGCGTCAAAGCCGAGGGAGACCTTAAGATCGGCGTCGACATCATCCGTCGGGCGGTCGAGGAACCCATGCGGCAGATCTCCTACAATGCCGGCCATGAAGGTTCGATCGTCGTGGAAAAGGTCCGGGAGATGAAGGGCGACATGGGATTCAACGCCATGACCGAGAAATACGAAGACTTGGTCAAGGGCGGCATCCTCGATCCCACCAAGGTCGTCCGCATCGCCCTGCAGAACGCTTCGAGCATCGCCGGGCTGATGCTGACAACGGAAGGCCTGATCAGCGACATCCCCGAGGAGGACAAACAATCCAAGTATCCCGCTCCTCCCGGCGGCGATATGTACTGAGAAGGCGTTCCGCCGGCTTGAACATCGAAGGCCCCGGGCGTCGCCCGGGGCCTTTTCTTTTTCCGGGCGTGGTTTTATGCTAGAGGCTGAGGGTCATGTTCCGAACGTTCGACCGCTACATCGTGCGCGAAGTCACGCCGCCGTTTTTTCTCGGCCTTCTCCTCTTCAGTTTCGTCCTGCTCATGAACCAGATCCTCATCCTGACCGAGCAGATCGTCACCCGCGGCGTCTCCGTGCTGGCCACCGTCGAGCTCCTGATGTTTCTCATGCCCGCCATACTGGCGTTTTCCGTTCCCATGGCCGTCCTCATGGGCATTCTGGCCGGTCTGAGCCGCCTGTCCTCGGATTATGAAGTCACGGCGTTCAGGACTCTGGGAATCGGCCGCTCCCGGCTTCTTCGGCCGCTTTTTTTCTTCGCCGTCGGCGGCTGGCTGCTGACGTCGTTTTTCACTCTCTACCTGGCTCCTCGGTCGAACGCTCTCTACGTCCGAACGTACGTCAGCCGGGTTCTTCATCGCGTGCACTTCCGGGTCACGCCCCGGGTCTTCAATGAAACCCTGCCCGACACCGTCATCTATGTCCAGGACGCGGAAGGCCGGGACGAGCGATGGGAAAACATCCTTCTGTCTCTCAAGACCGACCCCAACGAGCCCCGTTTGATCCTGGCTCGGCGGGGACGCCTCGATGCCAGCCCCGATCTCAAAAGGCTGATTTTGAGTCTCAGCGAAGGAATCGATCATTCCTATCCCCTCGACGCTCCGGAAAAATACAGGATCACGTTCTTCCAAAGTCTGAGGGAGGACATGCCCGTTGAGAGCCTCCTGGCCTCTTTTCACCATGCACCGACGGTGAGGGAAAAAGACATCTTTGAGCTCTGGAAGGGCGAAGCCTCCGTAAAGAGTGCGATCCGCGACCTGGAGCGCCGGAGAGACGGACCGGGCCTCGATGCGGGCGGACGCCTGGATCTCGATCGACGGAACCGGGAACACCGCTCCCATTGGATCGAAATCCACAAACGATTCGCCCTGCCGTTCGCGTGCCTGGTCTTCGTCTTTCTCGGCCTTCCTCTAGGGGTCAGCACCCGCAAGGGCGGCAGGACATCCGGATTCACCATCAGCATCGCCATCATCCTGGCCTATTACATCCTCATCACCGCCGGCGAGCAGCTGGCCCGCGACGGAAAGATCACCCCCTTCGCGGGAATGTGGGGGCCCAACGTCCTGTTCCTTCTCTTCAGCCTGGCGCTTTACCTGCGCGTCGGCCGGGAGCGGCGGATTTCCGTGCGGGCGCCCCGTCTGTTTTCGAGGCCGGCCCGCGCCATGGGGACGGCCGCCGGCCGGCCCCGCATCCGGCAGGCGAGACAGTGGCCGGGATTTCCCCGGATTCTCGACCGGTACATCATCCGCAAATATGCGCTCTTTTTCGGTTTGGTCTTCACCGGATTGCTGGCCCTCACCGTCGTCGTCACTTTTTTCGAGAGGATCAACACCGTTTACGACCACAAAAAGCCGATCAGCCTTCTTCTCCGGTTTCTCTGGCACTCCCTCCCCGATTATGCCAATTACATTCTTCCCGTGGCCGCTCTGACGGCCATGCTTCTCAGTCTCGGCATCCTGACCAAATTCAATGAGGTCACGGCCATGAAAGCCGCCGGCATCAGTCTTTACCGCCTCATCGTTCCGGTCGTGATCCTCGCCGTCGCGGTGAGCCTCGCCTCCTTTTATCTCCAGGAGCGCGTCCTTCCGGTTTCCAACACGAAAGCCAACCGCGTCTGGGACGCCATCAACGATCTTCCCGCGCGCAGCTACAACCCCCTGGAGCGGACCTGGATGGTGAACCGCGCCAAAAACCGCTTCTTTCATTATTCCTATTTCGATCCCCGGCGGAGCGCATTCCGGCAGCTGACGATCCTGGATGTCGACGGCCGGGAGTGGGCTTTGACCCGGCGCCTGTTCGCCGAGCATGCCGTCTTGGACGAGGGGACCCTGACGTTGACAGACGGTTGGCAGAGGCGGTTTGCCAAGGATTCTCCCGTGCCGTTCGAACGGTTCGACCGGTTGGAGATGCCCCTTGAAGAAACGCGGAATTTCTTTCTGAAAGAGTGGAAGGAGCCGTCGCAGATGACGCTCGGCGAGCTCCGGGCCTACATCCGCGAGGTCAGGGATCTCGGGTTCGACACCGGCCGCCTGCAGGTCGATTGGCAGACCAAGCTCGCTCTGCCTCTGGTGGCGGTGATCATGACCCTGATCGGCATTCCCTTCGCCTTCGCCATGGGCCGGCGGGGCACGCTGGTGGGCATCGCCGTCGGGGTGGTGATTGCCATGGTCTATTGGGGGGCGTTGGGACTTTTCCGTGGACTCGGCTACGCGGGAACGCTCAGCCCGTTTCTGGCGGCCTGGGGCCCCAATCTTCTCTTCGGCGCGGGGGGGATTTTCGCCCTTCTCAACCTCCGCACTTGAGCGGAGGCGCGATTCACATCTTGTACTTTCCCAAGTCCTCGGGTCGCAGGCTTTCCAGCCATTTCATGATCTTTTCGGAGGTTTCCAGGTTTTCATCCAGCTTGAGGCTGTGGCTCAACTTGACGACTTCGTCCCGGACATAAATCGGGGATTTCATTCTCAGCGCCAGGGCGATGGCGTCGGAGGGCCGGGAATCGATGACGATCCTGCGGCCCTGATGCTGGCAATGGATGAGGGCGTAAAAAGTGTTGTTCTGAACGTCGTTGACCACGACCTTGTCGATGACGATCCCGGCCTTGTCCAGCATGTTCTTGAACAGGTCATGGGTCATGGGCCGCGGAGTGTCGATGTTTTCAATGACCAAAGCGATGGCGTTGGCTTCGAATACGCCGATCCAAATGGGCAGCACCCGCTCCGAAGAGGCGTCCTCCAGGAGAACAATCGGCATCTTTGACATGGGGTCCACGACCAAGCCCCGGACCTTCATTTCAATGTCCATGGCGCACTCGCTCTTTCAATATAAGAGCCGGGGAAGGAGATGTCAAGGCGGCCTAAAACAGCGTCAGTTGGCCGGCGGCCGGCTCGCCGGGAGCCTCGGTGGCAAGCAGGCGGATGCGCCCGTACTCGCCGTCATAGCCCGGGTTGACCTTGACCAGGCCCTTGCGCATCAGTTCGATGCCGCGGCTGACCGACTCCGGAGGGATGCGGCGCAAGTCTTCGGGAGACGCGTCGACCAGAGCGGCGTGTTCGCCGCCGAATTCCCTGGCGAAGCGGAAAGCAACGTCCCAGGCCGCCTGGCAGTCTCCCGATTTGCCCAAAGCCTCCCCGGCGATCTCATTGAGGGGGATCAGGTTTTTGAAGGGGATCCTGTGCGCGGCCGAGACTCCGGCCTCTCGATCGGCCAGATCCAGCACGCGGTGCATGACGCCGATCGTCATTTTTTTCCCGCATTTCGGGCACAGGTCGTTTCGCCTTCGGGACTCTTCAGGCGACATGACGACGCCGCATTTCCGGTGGCCGTCCCAATGGTATTTTCCCTCTTCGGGAAAGAATTCGACGGTGTAGAGGAAGGTCTCCGGATCGCGCTTCCGGAGCGCTTCGACAAGGCCCGCGTAGCTGAACTCGGTTTGAAACACATTGGCTTCCCGTCCCAGCCGGGAGGGGGAATGGGCATCGGAATTGGAAATGAGGGTGAACCGATCCAGCGCCGACAGCCGCCAGTTCATGGGCGGGTCGGAACTGAGGCCGGTTTCCAGGGCGAAGATGAAAGGCGTCATTTCCTCGAAGCACTCTTCGATGGCCTCGAAACCGGAATTGGCCCCGAACAGAGAGAACCAGGGAGTCCAGATGTGGGCGGGGATGACCACGCACCGGGGGCAGAGGTCGGCAACCATTTTGACGAAAATTTTGGCGTCCAATCCCAGAATGGGCCGGCCGTCCGAGCGCAGGTTGCCCACGCCCTCGAGGCGGCCGTTGAGCCGCTCCACCGACTCCAGGTCGGGAGCCAGAACGATGAGGTGAATTTTTCTCACGCGGCCCTTCTTGGAGTAGATGAAGCTGATCTCCGTGGAGAGGATGAAAGACACGTCTCCGGGAGAGAACGGAACGTCCGTCAGGCGAGGGTCGTCGGTCTGAGGGCGGGATTTGAGGTGAAAGAATCCGTTGCCGGAGCTCTCCAGTTTTTCCCGGGTCAAGAAAAGCCACTCGGGATGGGTGAAATCTCCCGTGGCCACCAAATGGAGACCTTTGATTTTCGCCCACAGGGCCAGGGAATCGTAGGTCATGTCGCGGGACGTGGCCCGGGAGAATTTGGAATGGATATGCAGGTCGGCGACGAATTTCATGATGTGAAAGGCCAGTGTAAAAAAAGTCCGCGGCATTTTCAAGGGAAAAACGCCGCGGAGATTTCGGGCTTCGCCTCTAAAGCGCGGGCGGCGTCACCGTAAAGGGCACGGTCTTGGTCACGGTGTTTCCCGAATTCTTGTCCAGAATCTTGATGACGAGGACGTAGCTTCCGGGCTCGAGATCTTTCTCTTCCCGGGTTTCGCCGGCCTCGCTCTGAGTGATCAGTGTGCGTTTCAGGGGCAAGGGCAGGCTGACAAGAGGAGACTCCATGACGGTCGGAGCGAACCGGAGAACGGATTCCTCGTCTTTTTTCACTTCCATTTCCGTCTCGAGATCGTATTTCTGCTCGGCGTTGGGCCGAGCGCCGAACACGAAGTAGAAAATGTCCAGATTGTCTTGGAAACCGACGACGTTTCCGATGTTGGGCCAGATCTTGAGAATGGAGTAGGTGAAATGATCTTTGTGCAGGATCGTTCTGTTCTCGGGGGCCTCCATGCGTTCGATGTTTTTCACGGTGAACACGGGTGTGGTTTCGAGCCGATCGACGAAGACGGCCGGGTCGGGCGTGCTGAATTCGAAATACTGGGTGCCGATCTTTTTCAGGTCGGTCGTTGTCAGGGCGAGGGCGGCCATGTATTTCCCCGGAGAAAGGGGATAGCCGACAAAATACAGTTCCGTTTTTTCGGGATCATATCCGGCTGCGTCCGCGTTCTGATCGCAGGGGATGTAGATCTCCTTGGCCACCATGCCGGGCAGCCCGCCGGAGATTTCGCGGTACTGGATGAACAGGTTGAAGACGGCTCGCATTTCGGCGGCCGGCGCAGCCGAACCTTCGGGGGTCTTTTCGGGTTCCTGGGCCGCGGGCGCGAAGCCCAGATCTTTGTTCTTGATTTCCAGCCTCAAAATGTTGTGGAAGGAGCCGCCGGCCGGAAGAAAAAGATGATCGGTGACGGCGAAGGGAATGTTCAGGCACGGTTGTTTGGTCAGCAGGCCGGATTCCAAAACCTTCTTAACGTCCTTGGGAATGAAGACCCGGGCCTCGGTCTTGGCTTTCTTCTGCGCCGCCAGGGAAACGGTCAGGGCGGCGGTCAGGAAAACCGACAAGACAGCGAAAGCGGCAATCCTTTTTCCTTTCATGATTCCTCCAATCTTCGGTCACGATGGCGCCGCGGCATGGAAAGCGCAATGTTCGTGCCGGGCGCGTCGTCTGTGATTTTCATTCGGCTGTGGGGTGTCGTTCTCTTTTAAGAAGCGATACTATAACAGAAAGGTCGGGAAGGGGCAAGAGACTCCCGGCTCTATGACGAATTGCGCGGTGAATTTTAGTCTGAGGCCCAATGCTCACGCTGAGGGACCACACAAAACGTCGTGGAGCCGAGACTCACCGTCTTATCGCCGTTGCTGAAACTTCCGAACGGCGTCTCTGTGCTCCCGGTAGTTGAGGCTGAAATGGTGGCTGCCGTCGTTTTTGGACACGAAGTAAAGGAACGGCTCGGAGGCCGGGAAGAGCGCGGCCTCGAGCGCCTCCCGGCCGGGATTGCATATCGGTCCCGGCGGGAGCCCTGAATACCGGTAGGTGTTGTAAGGATTGTCGAGTCTCAAATCCCGATATTTCAGATCCCCGTCAAAGCCGCCTTCCCTTTTTAGGGCGTAGATGATGGTCGGATCGCAGTCCAGTTTCATCCCGATTTTCAGCCGGTTGTGAAAAACGGCGGACACGAGCTCCCTCTCCTCGGGAAGGGAGGTTTCTTTTTCGATGAGGGAAGCCAAGATGACGATGTCCCTGATGGGCCGGCCCATCTCCTCCGCCCGGCGGCGGCGGCCGGAGTCGAAGGCCGACTTGAACTGGCCGACCATCCGAGCCGCGGTCTCATCCGCCTCGGAGTTCTTGGTGAAATGATAAGTTTCGGGGAACAGATAGCCCTCCAAGTCGGGAGCTTCGGGATCCCAGTCGGAGATGAGTTCGGTCCGGGAAAAAGCGTCCAGGAAATCTCGGGCGGCCAGAACGCCCTTCTCTTCGAGCAGGGAGGCGATCTCCATGCCGGTCAAACCCTCGGGCACGGTGACGGGATGAAGATGGACCCGCCCGGCGGTCAGGGATTCGAGAAGGGCATGCATCCTGACCGGCGACGTGAATCGGTATTCGCCGGCTTTCGGGCCGCGCGGGGAGTGGAACAGAAAGTAGGCCGCCAGAAAGGTCTCCCGGCGGCGGATGAGGCCGTCCTCCTCAAGGCGGCGGGCGACGGCTCCCATGCCCCAGCCTTTTTCCACTTCGAAAAAAACGGGCTCGCCGAACGTGATCAGGGGAGCCCGGTACTCGAGGACAAACCAGGCCGCCAGCCAGAAAAAAAGGACGTTGACCGAAAGCAGGGCAAGCTTGAAAGCCTTAAGAATCATGATCGTCTTTCCGACGGCTTTCGAGATAGGAGGCCAGGATCAGGGAGGCGGAGATCTGGTTCTCCACGCTCCGCCGCTCGCGGTTTCTGATGCGCTGTTCCTTCATGGCTTGCAGGGCTTGTCGGGTGGTGAGGCGCTCGTCGGTGAACGTGACGGGCAGGCGCAGCGTTTCCTTCAGCCAGCGCGCGAATTCCTCGGTTTTTTTTGAGCGCCTTCCCGGAGTCCCGTCCAGGCGCACGGGCAGGCCGATGACGATTTTCGAGACGTCGTGCGTCTTGACGAGATCCTGAAAAAAACGGGCGTCTTCCTCTCCGCCACGGAGCCGGTAGGTCATCAGCGGTTGGGCGGTGAGACCCAGCGTGTCGCTGAGCGCCAGGCCGACGTTTCGGTCACCGAAATCGACTCCCAGGATTCTCACCGCGAATATTTCTCCGGGAGGCGTTTCTTGGCGGCGTGGCGTTCGAAGCCCAGGCGGATGAGCCGGTCCAGCAGGCGGGGGAAGGGGAGGCCGCTCAATGTCCACAGCAGGGGAAACATGCTGATCTCGGTGAAGCCGGGAATGGTGTTGATCTCGCTGATGAAGAGCCGACGGGTTCCCGTCTCGAGAAAGAAATCCACTCTGGCCATCCCCGCGCCGTCCACAGCTTGGAAGGCGTGAAGGGAGAGCCGCTGCACTTCGCGGACGATGCCGCGGGGAAGAGAGGCCGGCGCGATGAAGCGCGTCTTTCCCAGAAGGTACTTGTCTTCGTAATCGTAGAATTCCCGGTAGGGGATGAGCTCTCCGGGAAGCGAGGCGGAGGGCGCATCGTTCCCCAGGACGGCGCATTCGATCTCCCGCCCTGCGACGCCCTGCTCGACGAGGATTTTGCGGTCATAGCGCAAAGCCGTTCGGATCGCCGCGCCGAGAGCTGACCAGGCCTTCACCTTGGTGATGCCCACGCTGGAGCCGAGGTTGGCCGGTTTGACGAAGACCGGAAGCCGGAGAGAAGAACGGATGCGGGATCGCGCGGCCTTTTGTCCCGTCCTCCATTCGCGCTCCTGAAGGACCTCGTACTTGACCTGAGGAAGACCGGCCGCCCTGAAAAGAGATTTCATCAAAACCTTGTCCATGCCCAGGGCGGAGGCGGCCACGCCCGCGCCCACATAGGGGACATCGGCCAGCTCCAAAAGCCCCTGAATCGTGCCGTCCTCTCCGTAAGGACCGTGAAGAACGGGAAAATAGATGTCGGCGCTCACCCCCCGCCGCGACATCCCCTCTTGCCAGGGCAAAAAGCCGAGAAACGGCCCGGCGGTGAGCTCGGCGACGCTGAGGAGCGGAGAAGCCACTTTCCGAACGTCCCCCCGCTTGTTGACATAGAGGCAAACCGGACGGTATTTGCGCCGGTCGAGGTTTCCGTAAACGGCCGCGGCCGATCGGAGAGACACTTCATGTTCCGCCGATCGCCCGCCGAACAGCAGGCCGACCGCGAGTTTACGGCGTGGCATGTCACAAGCATTCTAGGAGATTTGCGGAAGTTTGTCTATGAGGATCGCCGAAAGACGGTTTTCTTGGAACGGAAAAAGGGATAACGCTCTTCGCTTCGATGGACGCTTTATTGAAGGGCTTTTTTCAACTCGCGGCTGGGAGTGAATTTGACGCGTTTTTTGGGCGGGATGGGGATAACCTCTCCTGTTTTGGGATTGCGGCCCTTGCGCTCGGCTCGGATTTTGACCTCAAAACTCCCGAAGCCGGAAAACGTGACATGGTCGCCCTGACACAGGGCCTCTTTGATTCCCTCGAGCATGGCGGCGTATGCCTTTTGGGCCTGAAACAGCGTGATTCCCGCGTCTTTGGCGATTTTCTTGGTGATTTCCCTTTTGCTCATAGTTTGACCTCCTCACCTTTTGCGAGTGGGAATGCCTTGTGTTTCATGATAAAAACAAACATTCTCCCTGTCAAGGATTCTCTCGGCCTCCGCGACGGCCGCCGGGCTTGCGTCTGAAAGAGATGACGAGCATTCCGGCCCGGACGTCTTCCTCTTTCTCGTCTTCGCAAAAATCCCCGTGATATGATAAAAAACCGATATGTGGTTGACGCGTCCTGAAACGGCCTTGCTTCTCCGGTGCGCATCGGCCCGTCTTTCGCCGGAGGAGGGCGCCCGTCTCGCGGACTCGTTGCGGGAAGGACTCGACTGGAGTCTCCTGTTCCGGCTGGCCGTCCGCCACCGGGTCGCGCCCCTTGTGTTTCAAAACCTTGCCCGCTGGGCCGCCTCGAGGGTTCCGCAGGATTTTCTGGACAGCATGAGAGCCCTTCATCTCAAAAACCTGGCCGGCAATGTCCGGGCGGCCCGCGCCCTGGCCGAGATCATGGCCGCATTCGAGGGCGCCGGAATCCGGGCCGCGGCCTACAAGGGACCTGTTCTGGCTGAGGCCGCTTACGGGGATCTGGGGCTGCGGATGTTCAATGATCTCGATGTTTTCGTCGACCGGTCCGGGTTGTCCCGGGCTCTCGAACTGGCGGTCGAACGGAACTACAGAACGGAGGAGGGGACGACGGGTGTCCTCACTCCCCTGGCGATCCGATTTCTGAGAGACGTCGTCCTCAGGGACCCCCGGCGGGGGATCGCCCTGGAAATCCAATGGCGCCTGGCCCAGCGGTATCATCCTGTTTTCTCGGAGCCGGGCGAGCTCTGGGATCGGACCGTCCGCCTCGATGTGGAAGGCGCGTCCCTCAGGACGTTTTCCGCGGAAGATACGCTTCTCCTCCTCTGTCTTCACGGGTTGTATCATTCCTGGAGCCTTCTCCAGATGGTGGCCGACGTGACCGAGAGCTTGCGCCGTACGAAAATCGCCGCCGATCTCGTCCTCGGCCTGGCGGAAAGACACCGCGCCGGGCGCATTCTTTTTTTCGGGCTTCTCTTGGCGCGAAGACTTCTCGCCGCGCCCGTCCCGCCCGCGCTGCTCGAAGCGGCGCGAAGAGACCGGAGCGCGGTGTCGCAGGCCGCCGACACGGCCCGCCGCTTTTTTGAAGACGAGACGCCCGCCGTCCGAGCCCGGCGGTTTTTCTTTCGGGAGGCGATGATGTTCCCCGGCCTCGGCACCCGGGCCCGCTATTTCGCCGGAAGGCTTCTGACGCCCAACGAGGAGGACCTGGCCGGAAGGCCTTTGACCTGGGGGCGGATGGTTCTGCTCCCCGCCGGCCGGCTGCTGAGACTTTTTCGTTCTTATGTCCTTCAGGACGCCCGCGGCGAAAAAAAGAGGCGGCTGCTTTTGAACGCACGGCTCCGCGGAGGAAAAAAGGTTGCCGCGGAATCCAAGTCAGGCTAGAATGACGGTGTTTGCGGCCTCGAGCGGCGTCCCGAGCGCGCCATGAACCCCGAACGCATCTTCCGGTTCGTCCTCATCGGCGTTTTCTGCTTGTTTTCCATCCTGCGCATCCGGTATTACCGCCTCGCCAAGCGTGCCGGGTACAGGACGGTCATCGAGGAGAGTCTCAAATATTCGATCGTCTTGAGCGTTCTGATCTGTTATGAGGTCTTGACGTTCTTCGTCTATTTGTTCATCCCGGAATGGGTGTCCTGGGCGTCCTTTTCCCTGCCTCTCTGGCTTCGCTCCGTCGGCTCGTCACTGGCCGTCCTCGCCCTCCTGCTCTTCCTCTGGGTGCACCGCAGCCTCGGGCGCAACTTTTCCAACACCCTTCGCATCAAGGACAGGCACACGGTCGTCACCTCCGGGCCGTACCGGATCATGCGCCACCCTATGTACACGACTTTTTACCTGCTTCACATCTCCGTTTTCTTCCTGACGAGAAACTGGTTCATCGGGTTGACCTGGACGGCGGGACTGACGCTGATCATCGTTCTGCGCGTCAAGCGCGAGGAGGCGATGATGATCGATCATTTCGGGGAGGAGTACGCCTCCTACATGGAGCAAACGGGGCGGTTCCTGCCCCTGCTCCGGACGCGAAAGATGTTCAAGAACGACAGGGGCGTTGCCTGATGAGGCGGCCTCGCCGGGAGGCGCGCCTTTCGACAGGATCGTGTTTCTGTCGATGGCGCGGAAAAGGACCGTGCGGGGGAACGAGGGAGGCGTCATGACGGGATTGCGGACCGCCGGCGGCGTCTGCGGGGAAGGGGCATGAAGATTCTCGTCGTCTGCAAGGAGTTGCCGCACGCCAAGGTGATCGGCGGGCCGGTCATCATCTTCAACCGGATCAAATATCTGTCCCGGAACCATGTCGTTTCCCTGGCGGCTTTCAGCCGCCCCGAAGACCGGGACCGGATCGCTTCGCTCGAGCCGTTTTGCCGCGACATCCGCCTTGTCCCTTTCCCGCCGAAACGCTCTCCGTGGCGGGCGGTCCGGGAGTTTTTCTTTTCTCCCGTTCCCTATTACTTCCTCCGCGTCCACGGCTCGAAAGCCATGGGACGCGCGATCGCCGAAATGGTCGGCCGGGACGGCTATGACTTCGTGATCGCCGAATATTCGGTCATGGGCCAGTTCCTCCACAACAATCCCGACCTTCCTCCCGTCCGGAGGGTCATCTCCGTCCATGAATGCTACACGCTGGCCCGCCGGAAAAGCTTCCGTCATTTTCGACCGGGAATTTCGAAATTGAGAGAGGCCCTGTATCTCAAGGGGCTCCAGGCCTACGAGTTCGAGATGTACAGGCGGGCCGACAAAGTGCTCACCTTGACGCCCCAGGGCCGGGACGAGCTTCTGGCCGTCGCGCCGGACCTCGACATTTCCGTCGTGCCGCACGGAGTCGACGTCGAGACCTTTGCGTTTTCTCCGGAGACAGGGGAGGACGCGGGCCTCGTTTTCATCGGCAATTACCGCCACTACCCGAATGTCGACGCCGTCCTCTTTTTTCATGAGCAGATCTGGCCGCGGATCAGAGCCGCCCGCCCCGGACTCACCTTCACCATTGTCGGGCAGGATCCCCCGCCGGAGGTCGCCCGCCTCGGCGAGGACGGTTCGGTCATCGTCACCGGGACGGTGGACGACGTCGTTCCCTACCTGCGCCGGGGAAAGGTGTTTCTCTGCCCGGTGAGGCTGGGAGGAGGATTTCGGGGGAAGATCCTGGAAGCCATGGCCGTGGGGAGGCCCGTGGTCTCGACGTCGCTGGGGGCCGAAGGCATCCCCGCCCGGCATGGAGAAAACATCCTTCTGGCCGATGCCCCCGAGGATTTCGCCGCGGGCGTTCTGCGGCTGCTGGGCGACGAGGATTTGTACCGAAAGATCCAGGGGAACGGCCGAAAACTCATGGAAGACATTTATGCCTGGGACAAGGGCGTCGCGGTTCTGGAGAAGATTCTGGAGGACATGATGAGCCGGCCGCCGTCTCATTCCGCGGAGGGGCGCGAACGATGAAAGCCGTCATGGTCGTCCCCAGCTACTGGGGAAGGAGATCCGGGGAAAGAAAACAGGAAACGGATGTCATCTACGACCACCCCACGCCTCTGGACGAACAGGGGACCCTGGGCCGCCTGCTCGAAAGCCTCGCCGTTCTCAAAGATCGGGATTTCGAGCTTGTGGTGCTCGGTGTTTCCACGGCCCCCGACATCCGGGAGGCGGTCGAGCGAAAAACCGCCGAGATCCTGCGGCGGGTCGCCGGAGGTGTCGACACCCGGTTGTTTTCCTATTCGCACCTGGCCGGGCTCCACGGCATTCTCGAGAAGAGGGGACGGGAGGATCTGGCCCCGCTCCTGCGGCTGGAGGGGTATTCCAACGTGCGGAACCTGTGCGTTTTCCTGCCGCACCTCCTGGGCGCCGAGGTCGCGGTTCTTGTTGATGACGACGAGATCTTTGAGGACCCCCTGTTCATGGACAAGGCCCTGGAATTCATCGGCCGGGACGTTGCCGGCCGACCCGTTCTGTTCGTGGCGGGCATTTATCTCAACCCGGACGGGAGCTATCTCCTGAACAGTCAGGTCGATCCCTGGATGACTTATTGGAACAAATACGACTGCATGAACCGGGCCTTCGCCGAAATCATCGGCCGCGAGCCGCGCCTCAAGGCGACGCCTTTCGCCTTCGGGGGAAACCTTGTCCTCCATCGAAGTCTTTTCGCCCGCGTGCCTTTCGACCCCGGCATCACGCGCGGCGAAGACATCGATTACCTCATCAACGCCCGTCTGTTCGGGTTCGAGACCTACCTCGACAACCGTCTGTCGATCACGCATGACGCCCCGCCGAAGACGTCCCCCGTCTGGGAACGCGTCCGGGAGGACGTGGCCCGGTTCGTCTTCGAGAAAAAAAAGCTGGAATCCCAGGAAGAACTTCCCGGAATGAGACGCGTAAGCGTCGAGGAGCTTTCTCCTTATCCCGGGGAATTCCTGGGGCCGGATCTGGAGGAGCGGATTTTCCGCTCGAACCAGATGCTGGCCGTCGATCTCCTGGCCGCCGGCGACAGCCGCGGGGCGGCGGAATGCCTGAAAACGATAGGCCTGGCCCGGACCGAGTCCGTCGCGGAACCCGATCCGTTCCGCAGCCTCATCCGCCTGCAGAAAAAATGGCAAGAGCTCATGGACGTCTTCGCCTCGGAGCGCACCGCACGCGCGGCCGCCGGACTTCTGTGGCCGGGGCGGAAATAGCGCGGACCGGCCTTGATGAAATTCCGGCCCTGATTTATGCTTCCGGCCTCCATGGACATTCTTTCCTGGTACGGCGCCCTCGTGAAATCCGTTGAAGGCAACACCCTTCTGGCCTGGACGGCGCTCGTCGCCGCCCTCTTCGTCCTCTCAAGATCCGCCGGAGTCTTTGTCGATTCTTCCGTGCGGGTAGCGGAGAAGTTCAAAATTCCGAAGCTCGTCGTCGGTCTCGTTCTCGTTTCCCTGGCTACGACGGCGCCCGAGCTGTCCGTTTCTCTCATGTCGGCCACGACCGGCAATCCGGAAATGGCGCTCGGAAACGCCATCGGCTCCGTGATTTGCGACGACGGTCTGGCGCTCGCGCTGGCGGGGCTGATGTCCGCCGCTCCGATCCTGGTCATGCCGCGCCTGCTGAAAACATCGGGCCTCTTTCTGCTGTTCGTCGAAATCCTGACCTTCATTTTTGTGATCTTCGATTCCACGCTCGACCGGCACGAGGGGGCGATCCTCGTCGGTTTGTTCATCGGCTATCTGGCGTTCTTATTTTCCCTTCACAAGCGGGGAAAATTGAGGAGCGTCGAGATCGAGAGCCCGGCGATCGCCGGGGAGAACCCCCTGTTCCGTGTCGCCCTGTTCTTCGGCGTCAGCCTCTTCGGGATCATCGCCGCCAGCAAGTTCGTCGTCGTCTCTGCGGTGAGGATCGCCCACAGCCTCCGCGTGCCGGAAACGATCATCGCCCTGACCATAGTGGCCTTCGGGACATCCGTTCCCGAGGTCGCGACCTGCGTCGTCGCCGCCCGAAAAAATCAGGGGGCCATCGCCGTGGGCAACATCATCGGCGCCGACATCATGAACATCTGCTGGGTCGCGGGAGCCTCCGCGGCGGCCAATCCTCTTGTCCTCGGAAGGAGAGAGATCCTGTTCATGTTTCCGGTGATGTTCGTCATCGTCGGCGCCATGCTGGTCATGCTGCGCCGTCGCTATTCGCTCACCCGGCCCAAGGGGGCGGTCCTCCTGGGGCTCTATCTTCTCTATGTGCTCCTGGCCGCTTTTGTCGTGAAGTTTCCGGCTTGAAATCCCGCCGCCCGGAGCCGGATCATCGATCGTCTGAAGAGGAACCGGTCCCGCGGAAAGGCCCGCGCCGCCTCAGGCC
This sequence comes from Candidatus Aminicenantota bacterium, assembly GCA_016933515.1. Taxonomy (GTDB): domain Bacteria; phylum Acidobacteriota; class Aminicenantia; order Aminicenantales; family JAFGAV01; genus JAFGAV01. The sequence continues at coordinate 42,676 of JAFGAV010000118.1, read as the reverse complement.
GTCTTCCGGGAGATCCGGACGGCCGCCGCTCATCCTCATCCTGCGCCGCCGCCCCCTCCTCCCCCGCCTCCTCCTCCGCCGCCGCTGAATCCGCCCCCGCTTCCGGACGAGTAATGGGCGGCCGAGGAGCTGGCCCGCTCGATGGACGTCGCCGCCGACCGGATGGAGTGGGCGAGAGAGGACAGGCCGCCCAGGCCGTGGACGCCGCCTGCGGCGCCGGCGTGATACCACGAAGGCGCGGAAGCGCGCGAATCCCGGAGAACGACGGGCAGGGCTTGGATGATCTTCTTAGCCCGGCCGAAGAGGATACCGAAAACCAAATAACTCTCCCAGAGAATGTAGGCCTGGGGGGGAAGATCTTTAAACTCGCCGAAATCACGCAAAAACCGTTCCAGGCCTTCCCATTTCTCGTTTTCCTCGGCCCACGGAAGGGCCCGACGGAGGAGTTTCGGCGCCAGGACGGCGGACAGCACGAACAGGGGGATGTTGGCGGTCAGCAGGCCGAGAGGCAGAAAGACGGAGAGGAAGACGTTTCTCAGCCGCACGGATTCCGGCTCGACGAAGCCCAGGGCTTTTCCCTCGGCCTTGACGGATTTCGACCAAGTGCGGAACCACTTTTGAAAGACGGTCGGACGGCGCTTGAGCCAGGACTTGAGTTCTTCGATCGTCAAGGCGTCTCCGGGGCTCCCGGAACCGCCGCCGGCCTGGATGAAAAGAAGATTGAGAACGTCCGCTTCAAAAGGCCGGAGCGCGCCGGGGCGTCCGGTCTCGTTCTTTCCTTCGAGACTTTTCAAGGTCAAAACCGATTCGGTCTTTTCCTTGGACCCGAAAAATCCCTCTTTCAGCGCCGTCCGGTCCTCGATCTGAAGGAACCCCCGCCGGGCGAGGTCGAAGATCGTGGCCGTGAATGCCCGGGGCGTCGTCGTCAGGCCTTCCTTTCGGAGGTGCTCGACCAGGGCGGGAGCCAGGTGGGAGGGAGGTTCGCGGATGTAATCACCCGTCCCCGGAAAGGCGTAATCTTTGCCTTTCCGCTTCCACTGAGGGATGTAAAAAGCCAGGAACAGGAGGGGGCCGACGACAAGCCAGGCCAGCCAGACGACGAGCCAGCGGCGCAGTGTCGCTTTCCTCCGCGCAGTCGCGGCCCGGGCCCGCTCTCCCTTGACGATTGTTTCCTGGACGAAACGGGCTTCTTCGGCCCGGAGGGATTCCCTGGTCAGGCCGGTCTCGGGCACTCCGGCGACCAAGCCCGCCGGCCAGGCGACACGGATTTCGAGGAACTGATAGGGCGCGAGATCGGCGGCCGTGAAGCGGGCTGTCCGCCGGTCGACGATTTCGGATTGTCCCGAGAGAGGGCCGTGGCCGTAGACGAGCATGTCCGAAGCCTCGGCCAACGGCTCGGGCAGGATGACCGTCACCTCCACGCGCTCCGTGGGTTTGCTCCAGCCGTCGCCGACAGCCTGCCAGTAAAGCTCGCTGATCTCGGAGGAGCTTCGCACGCCGCCCCGGACGCGGTAGCGGACGACGAAAGTCCGCCGCTCGTCGCAGGCCGCATAGAACCATTTGGCCTCGAACCGCCCGCCGCTCCGCCCGGATTCAAACCGCAGGGGCCGGCCGCTTTCGTCCCCGACCGAGAAGTTCTCGATGCGCAGGTCGTATCTGCGGCCGCCCCGCTCGATTCGCAGAGGGATGAAAAGCTCCGCCCAGCTGAAGGAGCCGCTGAAGGCGAACGTCCGTCTCTCTTCGACCGAAAACGAGCCGTCGCGGTCGACGCGGAGCGAGATCCTAACCTCGGGGAAATGATAGTCCTTTCCCCGGACGGCGGCGGGGAGGAGAAAAAGGACAACCCCGAGCACGGCGAACATTTGGAGCCCGAAGCCGCGGTTCCGCCGGTCGCGGCGTCCGACGAGGATCCCTGGATTCCACAACTCCCGACCAAGGATGCGGTCTCTGATCATTGCGGCTACACCTCTTTTAACGCGGCATTTTATCATAGACGAGTCGTCCGGAACACGCGGCGGGGCTCTGTGACGCATTGTGTGGTGAATTCTGGTCTGAGGCCCAATGCTCAAGCTAAAAGACCACCCAAAACGTCATGGAGCCACGCGGAGGTTGACATGACCGTGTCGGCGAATTATTCTTGTCTTCGCATGCGGGGAAACTCTTTTCGGATTTCATGAGCGGGCGGATTTTCATTTTTTAAGGAGGCGACGGTGTTTATCGTTTTTCTTCCGATCGTTCCGGGGGGGTCGATGCGGGCCGCTCCCCCCGAGGCGCCGAACTCCCGGAGCCGGAGGAGAGACATTTGAGACATGAGGAGGTGGAGCCATGGATTTCAAGATTAGGGGGATTTTCGAGGACTACCGACGCGGTTTGCTCGACCGCCGGGAATTCCTAAGACGCCTGGCCGTCCTGATGGGCGGGACGGCCGCGGCCTCCGCGCTTCTTCCCCGGCTTGAGGCGGAAGGAAAGGCGGCGCAGCTCATCCCCGAAAACGACTCCCGCCTTGAAACGGACACCATCGTTTATCCCGCTGAAAGCGGCGAAATGAGAGCCTACCGTGCCCGTCCCCGGGGAGACGGCAGGCAACCGGGAGTGATCGTCATCCATGAAAACAGAGGGCTTGTCCCCCACATAAAGGATGTCGCCCGGCGTGTCGCCCTCGAGGGCTACGTCGCCGTCGCTCCCGACGCCCTTTCGCCCCTGGGGGGGACGCCCGGGAATCCGGACGAGGCTCGGCCGCTCTTCCAGAAACTCGACCGCCGGACGAACATGAAGAATTTCGTCGCCGCCGTCGCCTATCTCAAGACGAACCCGCAAACGACAGGCAAGGTCGCGTGCATGGGCTTCTGCTGGGGCGGCGGAGTGACCAATCATGTGGCGGTCAACGCGCCCCATCTCGATGCCGCCGTTCCCTTTTACGGGTCGCAGCCGCCGGCTGAAGATGTCCCCAAGATCAAGGCCGCCATGCTCATTCACTACGCCGGCGACGACCCGCGCATCAATGCCGGCATCCCGGACTTCAAAAAGGCGCTCGAGAAGGCGAACGTGGAGCATGAGATCCACATCTACGAGGGGACGAAGCACGCCTTTTTCAACGACACCGGCCAACGATACAACAAGGAGGCCGCCGAGCTGGCCTGGCGGCGGACGGTCCTGTTTCTCCGAAAAAAACTTAAAGCCTGAAGACGAGGCTCGCTCTTTTACCCGGAGCGGATTTCATCGCTCGCCTCGGCCGCGTCGCCATTCGGCGGCCACGGCCTCGACGAACGGCCGGCAATGAATGAAAAAACGCTTGTATCCAGGGCAGAGGTAATTCAAATCCGGCCCTCCGGCCGGATCGGGAACGAACCGATTCCTGGGGCACTCGCCGTTGCACATGTCTCTGACTTCGCAGGTCCGACAGGGCCGGGGGAGCCTCTCGAGCTTCGCCCGGCCGAAAGTCCGCTGTGCCGGGCCGTCGATCAGCTCTGCGAGCGGCGTCACAAGAATGTTGCCCAGGCGATGCTCCTCATTCATAAAGTGATCGCAGGAGTAGACATCTCCGTTGCGCTCGACGGCCGGAATGTCCCCGCATTCCGGCCGGAAGATGCAGAGAGAGTGCTCAAGCCCGAAGGCCGTCCTGACCGCTTCTTCGAAAATCTGGATTTTCACCCGGCCGATGTCCCCGGCCAGCCATTCGTCGAAGACGGCGCAGAGGAATTCCCCCCAGGCGTCGGCGGGGACCGTGAGGCTGTCGACGCCCGAAGGCGAACCGGCCGAACGTTCGACCAGAGGGAGAAAGCTCATGAAGGAGGCGCTGATGCTTTTTAAGAAGCCGTACACCTCGGTCGGTCGGCGGACGTTGTGCGCGCCGATCACGGTCAGGATATCGACGGGCACTCCATGGCGGCGAAGAATCTCATAGCCGTGCATCGCCTCTCGGAACGACGGCCGTCCGTCCCGGGCGCGGCGGCAGGCGTCGTGGATGTCTTCCGGGCCGTCAAGACTGAGGCCGACCGAGAATTCCGCCTCGGCCAGAAAGGCTCCCCACTCCTCGTCGATAAGAGTGCCGTTCGTCTGCATCCCGTTGACGATCCGCCGTCCCGGAGGCCGGTTCCGGCGCTCGATCTCCACGGCCTTCCGGAAAAAATCGACGCCCGCAAGCGTCGGCTCGCCGCCGTGCCAGGAAAAGCGAATGATCTCGTCGGGCGAGGCGCTGATGTGGCGGACGATGTATTCCTCGAGCAGGTTGTCGGACATGCGTCCCGTCTTGGCCTGCGAAACGGGGATTGTTTTCTCGACGGAATAGCAGTAGCGGCAGGCCAGATTGCAGGCTGATCCCACCGGCTTGACGAAAATCTGGAAGCTTCGGCCGGCGGCCCCCATGTCACACCCGCCGGCGGTCGCGGACGACAAAGGCGCCGTTCTTGATCACATGGCGGATGGGATGGCGGTTGAGATCGTAGGCCAGGTGGGCGTAGTGGGGGATGTCGCACAGGAGGGCGTCGGCCTGCAAGCCCGGCTCGAGCCGCCCCGCCCGGGCCTCGCGTCCGGCGGCATAGGCGGCGTTCGCCGTCGAAGCGTTCAGAGCCTCTTCGACGTTCATGCCCAGGGTGAACACGCCAAGCTGGAAGACGAAGAGCATGGACGAGACCATGGAGCTTCCGGGATTGAAGTCCGAAGCCAGGGCCACGACCGCCCCGCTGTCGATCAGGGCGCGGGCGGGCGCGCGCCGGTCCAGTCTCAAAAAAAACGGAACGCCGGGCAGGAGCACGGCCGCCGTTGCGCTCGAGGCGAGCTTTCGCACGCCTTCTTCAGACACGGCTAGGAGGTGCTCGGCCGAGCGGGCGCCTTCCTCGGCGGCCAGTGCGGCGCCGCCGAGGTCGGTGAATTCGTCGGCGTGGATTTTGACCTGCAGCCCCGCCGCTTTGGCCGCCCGGACCATCCGCCGCGTCTCCTCGGCGGAAAACACGCCCTCTTCGCAGAAGACGTCGAAGAATTCGGCAAGGCCCCGGGAGCGAACCTCGGGGAGGATCGCGTCGAGGAGGAGGGCGATGTATTCGCCGCGGCGGTCTCTGTATTCGGGAGGAACTTCGTGGGCGCCCATGAAGGTCGGGACGATGTCGACGGGGTGAAGGCCCGCGGCTTTTTTCAGAATTTCGAGCTGCTTGATCTCGTCCTTGAGACTGAGCCCGTAGCCGCTCTTGGCTTCGACCGTCGTCGCGCCGTTGAGAAGCATGTGGTCCAGGCGCTCCAGGCAGAGGCGGAGAATCTCCTCCTCCCCGGCGGCGCGCGTGGCGGCGACCGTCGTCAGAATGCCCAGACCGCGCTCGGCCAGTTGCGCGTAGGTCCAGCCTTGAAGGCGGAGAAGGAATTCCTCGGCCCGCGACCCGGCGAAGGGGAGGTGGGTGTGGCAGTCGACGAAGCCCGGAAGGACGACGAATTCCCGGCAGTCGACGGTTTCGGCCCCGGGAACCGGGCGGACCGAATCGCGGAATCCGCGCTCGTCCCCCGCGTAAACGATCCGTCCGCGATGGGACGCCAGCCATGCGTTTTCAACGAGGCCGACGTCCCCGAGTTCGTTCTTTCTCTTGGGCGCTCCGCCCCGGCAGGTGAGGAGCTGCCGGCAGCCGGCCAGGACGAGGTCAGCTCGGCTCATAATCCGTGGGCATCCGCCTTCGGAAGAGCTGCTGGTTCCTGAGGAACGTGGCTTTTTCAAAGTGGTCCCATTTTCTCTCGTCGTCGAGCGGATCGGGCGTTCGCGGCCCTTCCGGCGGTTTCGGGTTCGAGAAGACGACGGAGGTTTCCCCGAATACGGGGACGGCCGGCGGCGTCTTTTTTCGGAAGACGGCCGTCGGCGGCGGCTCGAGGGGGGCGATTTTTTCGCCGGCCTTTCCGCCGGTGAATCCCGTGGCGATGACCGTCACCTTCGCCGTATCCTTCATCGACTCGTCGATGACCGCGCCGAAGATGATGTTGGCCTCGTCGTGGGCCAGTCCGTGGATGAGCTCAGAGGCCTTGTCGACCTCGTGGAGCATGAGATCCCGGCCGCCGGTGATGTTGATCAGCACTCCCTGCGCGCCCTCGATCGACGCGTCGGCGAGAAGCGGACAGGAGATGGCTTTTTGGGTCGCCTCCAGGACACGGTTTTCGCCCTGCGCCTGGCCCATGCCCATGAAGGCCATGCCCATGTTCTTCATGATCGACCGGACGTCCTCGAAATCGCGGTTGATGAGCCCCGGCCGGGTGATGATTTCGGAAATGCCCTGGACGCCCTGCCGGAGGACGTCGTCGGCCAGCTTGAGCGCATCCTGAAAGGAGGTGGTCGCGTCGCAGGTCTTGAGCAGCCTGTCGTTGGGCGTGGCGATGACCGTGTCGACGACCGTCTTGAGCTCCTGAAGGCCCTCCTCGGCCTGCCGCGCCCGGACCCGGCCCTCCCAGGTGAAAGGCAGGGTGACGACGGCGATGACCAGCATCTCCATGTCGGCCGCCAGGCGGGCGATGACCGGAGTCGCCCCCGTGCCCGTTCCTCCGCCCAGACCGGCGGTGAGGAACACCATGTCCGCGCCGTGGAGCGTGTTGACCAGGAGCTCCTGATCTTCCAGGGCGGCCTGCTTGCCCACTTCGGGCCGGCCTCCCGAACCCCGGCCCCGGGTCAGCTTGGTCCCGATTTGGATCTTAGACCGAGATCTGTTGAGGTTGAGCGTCTGGAGATCGGTGTTGACGGCGATGAACTCCACGCCCTCGATGCCCATCTCGATCATGCGGTTCAGGGCGTTGTTCCCTCCCCCGCCGATGCCCAAAACTTTGATATTGGCGCCGTAGTCGGGCTCCTCGGCCGGATGGAATTTGATTTTGCTGTCGGCGTCGTCTTTCATGGTTTTCCTCCTCTCAACCTTCTCTCAACCAATCTTTGAATCGGGTCCAAGGGCCCCGACGTTTGTCCTTGATCGGCCGTCCGGACTTCCTGTGTTGGGCGCCGTAGAGGAGCAGGCCCACGGCGGCGGCGTAATCCGGCGTGCTGACCCTGTCCAGAAGGCCGCCCACGCCGACGGGGTCGCCGCGGCGCACGGGAAGGTCGAAGATTTCCTCGGCCACTTCCTCTATGCCCTCCAGCATGGACGTCCCTCCCGTGAGCAGGACGCCCGAATTCAGGGATTTCTCGTAGCCCATGCGCTTGATGTCGTTCTCCACCAGGCGGAAGATCTCTTCGGCCCGGGGCTGAATGATGTCGGCCAGGAGCCGCCGGGAGAGGATGCGCGGCTTGCGGCTGGGGCCGATGGCCGGGACCTCGATCGTTTCCTGGTCGTCGAGGAGCGGCCCGCTCATGCAGCCGAATTTCTTCTTGATCTTCTCCGCCTCGGGAATGGGTGTGCGCAGCCCGACGGCGATGTCGTTTGTGAAATTGTCGCCGCCCAGGGGGATGACCGCGGTATACCACAGGCTGCCGCGCTCGAAGATGGCCACTTCGGTCGTCCCGCCGCCGATGTCGATCAGCCCGACGCCCAGTTCTTTCTCGTCCTCAGTCAGCGTGGCCAGCGAAGCGGCGATCTGGTTGAGGACGATGCCCTCGATGCCGACGCCCGCCCGTTCCAGGCAGACGCGCAGGTTCTGGACCGACGTCACGGCCGAGGTCACGATGTGGACGTTGACCTCGAGTTTGATGCCGCTCATGCCCAGGGGCTGTTCCTTGGTCCCTTCGTGCTCGTCGACGATGTATTCCTGGGGGATGACGTGAAGGATGTCCCGGTCGGGCGGGATGGACACCGCCTTGGACTGCTCGAGGGCGCGGCGGATGTCCTCCCGGGTGATCCGGCGGTCCCGTCCCGAGACGGCGATGACGCCGCGGCTGTTGAAGCTCTTGATGTGTGCGCCGGAGATGCCGACATATGCCGAATCGATTTCCACGCCGGCCATGAGCTCGGCTTCCTCTTCGGCTTTTTGAATGGCTGCCGCCGTGGAGTCCAGGTTGACGACCACGCCCTTGCGCAGGCCCCGGGACTCGGCCGTCCCGACGCCGATGACCTCCAGTTTCCTGTCCTCCGTAACTTCGCCGATGACGGCCGCGACCTTCTTGGTCCCGATGTCCAGGCCGACGATGTAGTCGTTTTTCGGCATCACATCACCTCTTCCCGGCCGGCGGAAGCCGCCGGCCCGATTTTTCCGTCTCCCGGCCTGAGAGTGGCCCGGCCGGGAAGGCGGAGGTCGACCGTGCCCAAGCCGCCGCAGACAGCCGCCCACTCGCCCGCCCGTCTCCGGAAGCGTGCGACCTTGGCTTCGAACCCGTCGCGTCCCAGAAGGAGCCGGACGGGCTCGCCGCGGAACGTCAGACTCAAACCGTCCGGGTCGGCCAAGTCCAGCGCTTTGACGAGGACGCGGTCCGAGGCGGACAGGCTTTCCAAGCAGGCCCGGGCCAATGCGATTTTGGCCGGGTAATCATCGAGGAACGAGTTCTCGTCCCGGAGAACGGGCAGAGCATCCGCCGCGGCCGCATCGGCCGGCCCGAGCAGCACGCCTTCCTCATCGACCAGAAAAAGCGGCCCCCGGTCCAGGACGGCCATGGGCTTGCGGACGGTCATGTCGATGCGAAGCGTCGAAGGGAAGGATTTCCGGATCCTGGCGTCCTTGATCCAGGGCAGGGACTTGATGCGCGCCGCCAGGAGCGCCGTGTCGAGGGCAAGAAGGTTGGCCGAAAGGTAACGGGACGCTTCGCTCTCCACCCGGAAGCATTCCGGCTCGGTCCGCGGACGCACTTCCACCCGGCTCAAGCGCAGGTGGTCCCATTCGAGGAGGCGCAGACACAGGCGCTGCAGCCCGGTGAAGAGCGCCGCCTGGAGAAGGACGAGAACGACGACGTGTCTCAGGCGGAGGGTGATCCGTTTTCTCCGGCGATGGATCGCGATCCGCTGTCCGCGCCGATACTGGACGACGGGCGCCGGGCCGCACCCCGAGGGACGCATGGGAGCGCTCATGGGTTTTTTTTCCCTTTCAGCAGGCGCAGCGTTTCGGGCAGGGCCTTGGAAATGCTTCCGGCTCCCAGAAAGATCAGGATGTCGCCCGGCGAGACCAAATGCCGGACGAGAGACGGGATTTTTTTCAGATCGGGCTCGAAGTGCGCGTCCTTGTGGCCCAGCCTGAGGATCTCCTCGAACAGGACCCGGCCGTCGACGCCCGGAAGGGGAGGCTCGCCGGCGGCGTAGATTTCGGTGACCACCAGGACGTCCGCTTGATTGAATGACGTCGCGAATTCGGGAAGGAGAAAGGACAGGCGCGAGTAGCGATGAGGTTGGAACACGGCCACCACCCTTCGCGCCCAGCCTTTGCGGGCGGCTTCGAGGGTGGCCCGGATTTCCGTGGGATGGTGCGCGTAGTCCTCGATGACCAGAACGCCGTTCACCTCGCCGCGCATCTCGAATCGGCGGCCCGTTCCGCTGAAGTTTTCCAGCGCTTTCAGGACGTTCTCCGCGGGAATTTCGAGCTCCAGGCCCACGGCCACGGCGGCCAGCGCGTTGAGGATGTTGTGCTTGCCCGGAACGTTCAGTTTCATCATCCCCAGCTCCCTGTCCTTGAGGAAAACGGTCGAGGAGCTGGAGAATCCTTTGAAGAGATGATCCCGGGCGGTGAATTCCGCCTGGGCCGAGAACCCGTAGGTGATGATCCGCCGCTCGAAACGAGGGATGAGCGTCTGCAGGTGGGGGTCGTCGAGGCAGAGGATGACGGGGCTGTAAAAGGGAACTTTGTTGGCGAAGCGGACAAAAACGTTTTGAAGCTCCTCCAGGGATTGGTACTGGTCCAAATGTTCGCGGTCGATGTTGGTCAAGAGGGCGATGAAAGGCGAGAGATAGAGAAAGGACCGGTCGCTCTCGTCCGCCTCGGCGACGATGAAATCCCCGGCGCCCAGCTTGGCGTGGGCGCCGACGGTGTTCAGGCGACCGCCGACGATGATCGTCGGATCGAACCCCCCGGCCTCCAGAACGTGGGCGACCATGGAGGTCGTCGTGGTCTTGCCGTGCGATCCGGCCACGGCGATGCCGAGCTTCATGCGCATCAGCTCGGCCAGCATCTCGGCCCGGGGGATGACCGGGATCCTCCTCCGCCGGGCTTCCCGGACCTCGACGTTGTCGGGGCCGACGGCCGAAGACGTCACGACCACATCGGCGTCCCCGACGTTCTCTCCGCTGTGGCCGCGATGGATGAGGGCCCCCAGCCGCTTCAGGCGCCGGGTGGCGGGATTCGTTTGCAGGTCCGAGCCCGTGACCGAGTAGCCCAGGTTGAGGAGGACTTCAGCAATGCCGTTCATGCCCGTCCCGCCGATGCCCACCAGGTGGATTCGCCGGAGCTTGAGGAACACTTTGTTGACCACATTCTCCTCCTAGGTCCCCAGGCCCATGATTTCCAGGCACAATTCCGCGATTCGTCCGGCGGCGTTTTCCGTGCGCAGAGGCTCCAAATTCCGGGTCATGGCTTGCAGTCTGTCCGGCCGTCCGGCATAAAAAAGAACGCGTTCCGCAAGTTTTTCCGGGGTGAGAAGACGTTCGTTCCACGTTTCGGCCGCCCCGGCGCGCTCGAGTTCCCGGGCGTTCTCGGTCTGATGGCCGCCGGCCGCCCGGACGAAGGGAACGAGAAGCGCCGGCCGGCGAGCGGCAATGAGTTCAGCCACGGTTGTGGCTCCCGCGCGGCAGAGGACGAGGTCCGCGCGTCCGAAAGCCGAAGCCATGTCGACGATGAACGCCGAGACTTCGGCGCCCTCAAACCCGGCCCGGCCATAGGCGTCGAGAACCCGGGCGGTGCCGGCTTCGCCCGTCTGGTGGCGGATGACGAGGCGGTTTTTCACGGGCGCGAGATGCGGCAGGGCGCCGATCATGACTTCATTCAAGAATCGAGACCCCTGGCTGCCCCCGAAGACGAGAAGGCTGAGCTTGCCGTCCGGAACGCGGGGCTTCAAGGCTTCGAATTCCTCCCTGACCGGATTGCCCAAGAACACCCCTTTTCCTTTCAATGCGGGGAGCGTCCTCTCAAAGGACGCCGCCGCTTTCCGGACAAAGGGGAGCAGGAGGCGGTTGGTGAGCCCGGGTTTGACGTTCTGCTCCAGAAGGACCGTCGGTGTCCCCAGGAGGGAGGCCAGGAGAACGACGGGGCCGGAGCTGTAGCCTCCGACGCCGACGACGAGATCGGGCCGCAGCTTTCTCAGAAGACGAAAGGCCTCCAGGAACGCCCCGGGGATCCGGAGGACAGAGGGGATGACCTTCCATCCGCGCCCTCTGATTCCGGAGATCGACAACGGGTAAAAGTCCTCTTCGGCGCGGGACAGGATCTCCGCTTCCAGCCGTCGCTTTGTCCCGATGAACGACAGTCTGACGGACGGAAGGGCCTGCCTCAATTTTCGGGCCACGGCCAAGGCGGGAAACGTGTGGCCTCCCGTCCCCCCCCCGCAGATCGCCACCCGCCGGGGCCTCATGACCGTCCTCCGGCCGCGGCGCGCCGCTCTGAGATGTGAAGCAGGATTCCGCCGGCCAGGAGACTGCACACCAGCGAGGAGCGGCCGAAGCTGATGAACGGCAGGGGCAGCCCCTTGGTTGGGCCGAGACCGAGCACGATCGTCATGTTGAGCAGAGCCTGGGCGGTGAGGCTGATCGTGATTCCTGCTGCGGCCAGCTGGCAGAAAAGGTCGGGCGCCCGCCGGGCGATGCGCAGGCCGCGCCACAGGAGGAGGAGGAAAGTCAGAAGCGTGCCTATTGTTCCTACGAGCCCCAGCTCCTCGCCGATGATGGCGAAGATGAAATCGGTGTGCGCGGAGGGAAGGAAATAGAGTTTTTGAACGCTTTCGCCGGGGCTGACGCCCAGCACTCCTCCCGACCCGAGAGCCATCTTGGACTGGATGACCTGAAAGCTTTTGCCCAGGGGATCGCGCTCGGGGTAGAGGAGGGCTTCCAGTCGGTCGAGCCTGTATTCCGCCCGCACGAGAAAGGCGGCAAAAAGGAGGGCCGCCGGAACGACGATGAGGCCGAACGCGCGGAGCTTCACCCCGCCCAGAAAGAACACGGCCATGGCCAGGAAGAAAATGAAAAGCGCCGTTCCGTAATCCGGCTCGAGAAGGATGAGGATCATGACCAGGACCACGGCCGGCAGGAGAAGGAGGAAGGTCTTGACATCCCGCCGTTCCTTACGGCGTTCGAGCCAGAAGGCCAGGAGCAGGACCAGGCTGATCTTGGCCAGTTCCGAGGGCTGGAAGCGCAGAACGCCGAACTCGATCCAGCGGTTCGTGTGGGCGTGTTCGGGCATGACGAAGCACAGGGCCAGAAGGACGACGGACAGGGCGAAGAGGCCGTGGACAAATGCGGCTCCCTGATAGAACGGTCTTCGGAATGATATGAAAAAGAACAGGGCCGCCAATCCTGCGGCCGCGCCCACGGCCTGTCCGGCCAGGTAATGAAAAGAATCGTTGAATTTTTCCGCGGCCGGGACTCCCGAGGTGGAATAGACCATCACCAGCCCGAATCCTGTCAGCGCCAGGAGGGCGATGAACAGGGGCCTGTCGAAACGGCCGGCGAGAAACATCTCGGGTTGGCGGCTCATCGGCCCTTCTCCTCCCTCCGAACCAGGCGGCGGACTTCGCTCTTAAAGGCGCGGCCGCGCTCCTCGAAATTGCGGAACATGTCGAAGCTGGCGCAAGCCGGCGCCAGGAGGACGACATCCCCGCGGCGGGCGGCGTCGAACGCGAGGCGCACGGCGCCGCGCATCGACCCGGCCTCGGCCAGGGGGGCTGCGCCCTGCAGGGCGGCCTTGATTTTCTCCCGCGCCTGCCCGATCAGAACGACAAGGCGCGCCTTGTCTTTGACCGGTTTCCGCAGCAGGCGGAAGTCGTCGCCTTTGTCCTTGCCCCCGAGAATCAGGACGGCCTTCCGGTCGAGGCTTTCGAGGGCCACGCGCGACGCCCGGACCGTCGTAGCCTTGGAATCGTTGACGAACGCGACTCCCCGCACGGCGGCCACCCGCTCCAGCCGGTGCTCCAGTCCGGAGAACGTCCGGATCGAGCGCCTGACGGCCTCGCGGGAAACGCCCAGCGCCCGGCTGATGAGGGCGGCGGCCATGACGTTTTCCAGGTTGTGGGCGCCCGGGAGAGGAATCTCCTTTGCGGCCATGAGCGCCATGGGCGTTTTGCCGGCGAAGACGATGCGCCCGCCGAGAAGATGACAGCCTTCCCTCACCCGGACGCGGCGGCTGAATGCCGAAACGGCGGCCTCGGTCCGGCGGCGGAGAGCCCAGACCCTCCGGTCGTCGCGGTTGAGGACGGCTGTGTCGCCCGGGCGCTGCCCGAGAAGGAGACGGGTTTTCGAGGCCAGGTAGTCCTCGAAATCCGGATGCCAGTCCAGATGGTTCAGGGAGATGTTGAGGAATGCGGCGACATGGGCCCTGAACGTCGCGGCGTGATAAAGCTGAAAACTGGAGATCTCCGTGACATAAACATGGTCCGGGCGGCTGCGGTCGACGAACGAAATGAGGGGGGGGCCGATGTTCCCGGCCAGATAAGCCTTGAGTCCGGCTTCACGGAGGATTTTATGGGTCAGGGTTACGGTCGTGGATTTGCCGCACGATCCGGTGACGCCCACGATTGTCCCTTTCAGGAACCTTCCGGCAAGCTCAAGCTCGGACCAGACGGGGATGCCTTTGCGCCGCGCGGCCAAGAACTCGGGAACGGGGGGGACGCCGGGGCTGGGGATGATGAGATCCGCGGACAGGAAATCCCCGAGCCGGTGGCCCCCTGCTTCGAAGCGGACGCCTTGTTCGATCAAAGCGGCGGCGCCCTTCGCAATCTCGGTCCGGGGTCGTTTTTCGCTGACCGACACCCGGGCTCCCCGTTCGAGCAGAAATCGGCAGACGTCGCGGCCCGTTCGGCCCAGGCCGACGACCAGGACGCGTTTGCCTTTAAGGTCTTCGATCATCTCAGTTTTAATGTCGCCAGGCTGAAAAGAGCGAGGACGACGCCCAGAACCCAGAAGCGGACGACCACCTTTTCCTCGGCCCAGCCTTTAAGCTCGAAATGGTGATGGAGCGGCGCCATCCTGAAAATCCTCTTCCCCCCGCTGATCTTGAAATAGGACACCTGGATCAGGACGGACAGGGACTCGAGGATGAACACTCCGGCCACGGCCACGAGCAGGAATTCCTGCTTGATGAGGATGGCCAGGAGGCCGAGCGTGCCGCCGATCGACAGGGAGCCCGCGTCTCCCATGAAGATTTGGGCGGGATGGCAGTTGTACCATAGGAAGCCCAAACAGGCGCCGGCGAAGGCGCCGGCGAAAACGGTCAGTTCCGCGGCCGACCGGACGAAAGTGATGTCCAGGTAGCGCGCCCAGACGGCGTTTCCGGTGATGTAGCACAGGGCCGTCAGGGCCGCGGCGCTGACGACCGCCAGCCCGACAGCCAGCCCGTCCAGGCCGTCGGCCATATTGACCGAATTGGAGGAGCCCACCAGGATGAACATGATCCAGGGCAGATAGAGCCAGCCGAGAAACGGGATCCACTGTTTGATGAAGGGGAAGCTCAATCTCAGGTCGAACCGTCCTTCAAGGCCCATGAGGACCAGGGTGGCGCCGATGGCCGCAGCGAGGAGGAGCTGGAGGGCGAACTTTTGCCGGACGCCGAGACCGCGCGAATTTTTTCTCCGGATTTTCAACAGATCGTCCCAGAGCCCGATCAGGCCGAAGAAGAGCATGCCGGCCATGGCCAGCCATACATAGGGATTGGCCAGGTTGCCCCACAGCAAAGTCGGCACCAGTGTGGCGCCGATGATGAGGATGCCGCCCAGGGAGGGCGTGCCTTTCTTGCTCAGATGGGATTGAGGCCCGTCGGACCGGATTTCCTGTCCGAGCCGGCGCTTTTTGATCCAGCGGATGAAGACCGGCCCGACAAGGAGACCGAGGAGAAGGGCGGTGATGCCCGCCAGAGCCGTCCGGACGGTGATGTAGCGGAACACGTTGAAGAAGATCGAGATGTTTTTCAACGGAACGAGAAGCAGGGTGAGCACGTTACGTCTCCTTGATCCCGTTTTTCAGTCCGTTTACGACGTGGTCGAGATGAACGCCGCGCGAACCCTTGACCAGGACGAGGTCCCCGCCTCGGAGAATTGCCGGCAGTCCCGCGGCCGCTTCGCCGGCGTCGGGATAAGAGAAGATCCGGCTGCGATCGAGCCCGGCTTCGGACGCTCCTTCGGCCATGAGCCGGGCCAAAGAGCCGACGGTGACCAGGAGTCCGAAGCCCAGTTCCGCCGCCAGGCGCCCCGAACGGCGGTGGAACTCGGCCTCGGCCGGACCGAGCTCCAGCATGTCGCCCAGCACGGCCACGCGCCGTTCGGCCTGAAAGCGGGCGGCGCCCCGAAGGGCCGATTCGAGCGCCCGGGGATTGGAGTTGTAGCTCTCGTCGACAAGGACGATGCCGCCGGCAAGCCTGACCAGGGAACCCCGTCCGTGAAGCGGCTTCAGAAGTCCGAATCGGGGCTGAATCTCTTCCGGGGTCAGTCCCAAGGCGAGAGCCGCGCCGACCGCGGCCAGGAAATTGAGGACGAACGCGTCGGCGTAAAAAGGAAGCGAGACGGGCAAGGTGATGCCGCCGACGCGCAGGACGAATTCCAGCCCCTCGAATCCTCGGAATCCGATGTTTTCGGCTCGAACGTCGCACCCGTCGCTCAGGCCGAACCGAACGATGCGGCCCGTCCACGTCTCCGCCGTTTTCCGGAGAAGGGGATCGTCTCCGTTGAGAACTGCCGTCCCTCCGGGCTTCAATCCGTCAAGGATCTCGGCTTTGGCGGCGGCGATGTCCTCCAGGCTTTTGAAAAACGCCAGATGGACGGGATGAACGTTGGTGATGACGGCGACGTCGGGCGGGGCGACGCGCGTCAGGAGAAGGATTTCACCCGGTCCGCTCATGGCCATCTCCAGAACGGCCAGATCGTGCCGGGCCTCGAGGTTGAGAAGAGAGAGAGCCAGACCCAGGTGATTGTTGTAGTTCCCTGTCGATTTCAAAACCCGAAAGCGCGCACCGAGGAGCTCGGCGGCGAATTCCTTGGTCGTGGTTTTGCCGGCGCTGCCGGTGATGCCCACGACGCCCACGCGACGGACGCGGAGCGTTTCGGCGGCCAGGCGCTGCAGAGCCTCGACCGTGTCCCGGACGCGGACGAGTCCGAAGGAAGCGTCGGCGACGGAGACCTCGCGCGAGACGACCGCCCCGCCGGCGCCCCGCCGCCGGGCGTCGTCCACGAAATCGTGTCCGTCCCGGGCGGCGGGCACGGCGAAGAAGAGATCGCCGGGGGATGTCAGGCGGGAATCCAGATTGAAAGAACGGTACAGGCGTCCGGAGTCGCCCTGGAGAACGGCGCCGCCCATGCGCCGCGCGATCTCGTCCAGGCGGAGTTCAACCATGATGCGCCTTTTTCTCCCGGGCCAGAATGTCCTTGACGACCGCGACGTCGCTGAACGGACGGCGCTTTCCCTTGATCTCTTGGTAGTCTTCGTGTCCTTTGCCGGCCACGAGAACGACGTCGCCCTTGCGGGCGAAGTCCAGCGCCCGGGCGATGGCTTCGCGGCGGTCCACCAGGGCCGTGTAATTCTTGGCGTTTCTGTTGAGGAAGCCCTTCTCGATCTCGGACAGGATCGCGGCCGGTTCCTCCGAACGGGGATTGTCCGAGGTGAGAAACGTCCAGTCCGCGAGCTCGGCCGCCGCCTCGCCCATGCGCTCCCTCTTGAACCTGTCGCGGTCGCCCCCCGCGCCGAACACCAAAATGACCCGGCCGGCCTCCAAGCCGCGGGCCGTCTCCAGCAGATGGCGCAGCGCATTGTCGGTGTGAGCGTAGTCGACGAAGATCATCAGTCCGCGGTCGTTGTCCACGCGCTCCAGCCGTCCGGGGACGCCGCGCAGGGCGGCGATTCCGGCGGTGATGTGGGACAGGGGCAGATTGAGGGCCAGCCCCGTGGCCAGGGCGGCCAGGATGTTGTAGAGGTTGTGCCGGCCCATGAGGGGCGAAGCGATCTCGGTCCGGCCGCCCGGGAAATCGACGGTGATCCGCAGGCCGGTCCGGTCGAACGAGGACTGCGCGGCCCGGACGATGGCCTCGGGCCCGCAGCCGAAGGTGATCGTTTTCATGGGCAGATCCTGGAGGAGCTTGCGCCCGTAGGGATCGTCCACGTTGACGACGGCCGTTTGCTTTTTCGAGTTGAGGAAGAACAGCCGCTTCTTGGTTTCGAAATAATCCTCCATCGAGGAGTGGTAATCCATGTGCTCGCCGCTGAGATTGGTGAAGATGGCCGCGTCGAACTCCACTCCCCAGACCCGTTTGAGATCCAAGGCGTGGGAAGAGACCTCAAGCAGGGCGTGGGTCGCTCCCGCGTCCAGCATCAGGCGGAGGAAGCGCTGGATGTCGGGCGCTTCGGGCGTCGTCCGTCCGGCGGGTTCGGACAGCCCGGGACCGCGGTAGGCGATGGTGCCGAGCACGCCGGGACGGAAGCCGGCTTCAAGGAGAATGGATTCCAGGATGTGCGTGACGGTGGTTTTCCCCTTCGTCCCGGTGACGCCCACGACCGTCAGTTTGCGGCTGGGGCGGCCGAAGAAATTCGCCGATGCCAGCGCCAACGCCAGCCGGGCGTCGGGGACCTCGACCCAGACGGCGTTCATCGGCCGGGGTTGGGGACGGTCGCACAGGACGGCCGCCGCGCCTTTTTTCAAAGCTTCAGGAACAAAATCCAGGCCGTCCCGGCGCAGGCCTTTCAGGGCGGCGAACAGCCAGCCGTTCGCGGCTTGCGCCGAGGAGTAGGCGATGCCTTGGATGTCCGTCCGGTCGCTTCCGGATATGCGGATCACGGGAACG
This sequence comes from Candidatus Aminicenantota bacterium, assembly GCA_016933515.1. Lineage (GTDB taxonomy): Bacteria > Acidobacteriota > Aminicenantia > Aminicenantales > JAFGAV01 > JAFGAV01. Next base: position 24,837 of record JAFGAV010000118.1, on the reverse strand, counting down.
CCGCTCAAAACTTCACTGAGCTTCATTCGCGGCCTCCCGGCGGCAGATGGGCGGCGATCAGTCCCCGAGGGGCGGGATGGCGGGGCGAAATCCGCAGGTAGCGCAAAATCTGCTCGGCGACGGAACGGAAAACGGGAGCCGCGATCTGCCCTCCGTAATAGGATCCGCGGGGCTCATCGAGGACGACGATTATGGAGAGGGCGGGGTTGTCCGCGGGGACGAATCCGGCGAACGAAGCCAGATGCTTGTCCTGAACATAGGCGCCCCTGGCCGGGTCGTATTTCTGAGCGGTCCCCGTTTTCCCCGCCGTCGGATACCCGTCCGGCTTGGCCTCGAATCCCGTGCCCTCTTCGACCGACTGTACGAGAATGGCGGCCAATCGCTCCGCTGTCGCCCGCGACAGGACGCGAAGGCCGGTCGGCCCGTCCGGGGGAGGCGCCGCCGCCGGGTCAAGGACGCTTTTAACGATCCGGGGCGGGACGGACAGGCCGCGGTTGGCGATGACGTTCATGGCCTGAAGCACCTGAATGGCGGTCACGGAGATTTCGTAGCCGATGGCCACCGCCGGAAGAGTCCGGGGCGTCCAGGAGGCCTCAGGGCGGTAAATCCCACTTTCTTCGCCGGGAAGGTCCAGACCGGTTTTCCGGCCGAATCCAAGCGCCCAGATCATCCGTCGCAGTTCGGTTTCGCCTGTGCGGAGACCGACTTGAATGGTCCCGATGTTCGAGGAATGAATGAAGATTTCATGAAAGTTCAGGGCGTCGAAGGGCTTGTGGTCGCGGATGGCCTTGCCGGGGACGTCCACGGCGTCGGCGCGGCAGTTGAAGATTTCGGCCGGCCCGACGGATTCGGTTTCCAGCGCTGCGGCCGCGGTCACGATCTTGAACGTCGAACCGGGCTCGAAATTGTGCTGCACGGCCCTGTTGCTCGCCGCACCGGGGACGGAGGGCGGCCAGTGGTTGGGATCGTAATCCGGAACGTTGGCCAGCGCCAAAATTTCCCCCGTCGCCGGGCGAGAAACGATGATTGAGCCCCAGGCCGCCTGGGAGGCCGCGACGGCTTTCTTGAGCTCCCGCTCGACGATGTACTGAATGGCGGCGTCCAGAGTCAGGACGATGTCTTCCCCCGGGTGCGAGTCCTTGAGCGTTTCCAGCCGGAATTTCCTGCGCTTGGCGTCCCGCATGACCAAGGCTTCGCCCGCCCTCCCTTGGAGGACGTCGTTGTAGGAGAATTCCACGCCGGCCTGGCCCTTTTCGTCGATGTTCACGCCGCCGAGGACGTGGGAGGCGAGGCGGCCGCAGGGATAGAAACGCTTGGTCTCGGGGTGAAGAGCGATCCCCGGCAGGCCCAAAGCCCGGACCCTGTCCGCGTCTTCGGCGGACACCTGCCTTTTGATGTAGGTGAAATGGCCGTTCTGGGAGATCCGGTCGCGGATTTTCTTGATCTCCGCAGAGGAAAGGTCGAGGATGTCCCTCAGCGTCTCGACTTTCCGGAATTGCTCGGCCGCGGATTCGTTCGCCGCATGAGTCAGAAAAACGGACTGGGCGGGCAGGCTTCGGGCCAGAATGGCTCCTCCCCGATCGACGATGTTCCCCCGCCGGGGTCGGATGGGCCAGATGTTGCGGCTCTGTTCGTCGACTTCCGCTTTGTATTGCCCGTGCCGGAGGATCTGGATCTGGACGAGACGGAAGACGAGCACTCCGGTCCACAGACCGAAAAACAACACCAGCCACGCGGTCCGGCGGTTTACGCGCCCGCGTTGGGGGTCGATCATCGGGACGCTCCCGTCGGCAGAATGCGGGAATCCGCGGCGGCCGGGCTCCGGAACCGGACCTGACCGGGACGGGCGTCGGTCAGCCCCAGCTGTTCCCGGGCGATCCTCTCCACGCGCTCCAAGGAAAGCAGCTCCGCCTTTCGCGTCTCGAGCCCCCGGACCTCTTCTTTCATCCGGCTGATTTCCTCTTCGATGCGGGCGATCGAATAGCCGATGCCGGTCATCTCGTTCAGATGCCAGAGGTAAAAGGTTAGGGCGGCGGCGGCCAGGGTCACGGCCAGGACGGTCAGGAAGAGCGCCGCGCGGTCTCGTTTTCGACGGACCATTCAGATTTTCTCCGCGATTCTGAGTTTCGCCGAATGGGAGCGGGAATTGGCGGCCCGCTCGTCCGCGGACGGTGTGACCGGCTTTTTGGTCAGGATGCGGACGAGCGATTTCTCTTCGCCGCCGGCCAGACGGAGGAATGTTCTCTTGACAATGCGGTCTTCGAGGGAATGAAAGGTGATGACCGCCATCCGGGCCCTGGGCGCAAGAAGCCGCAGGACGCGCTCCAGGAAGCCGTCCAATCCGTCGAGCTCGTTGTTGACCTCGATGCGCAGCGCTTGAAACACCTTGGCCGCGGGGTGGACCTTGCCTTTTTGGGGGCGCCAACGGCAGACTTCTTCGACCAGACGGCGGAGCTGGGTCGTGGTTTGGAGACCGTCTCCCTTGCGCGCGGAGATGACGCGGCGGGCGAGGAGCCGTGCCTGGCGCAGTTCCCCGAATTCGCGGAAGATCTGGGCCAGCCGGGCTTCGGAATGCTTGTGGAGGATCTTGTGCGCCGTGGTCTTGTTCCTGAGGTCGAACCTCATGTCCAGCGGCCCCTCGGAGTTGAAGCTGAATCCCCGCTCCGGCGCGTCGAGTTGGAAGGAGGACAGCCCCAGGTCCAGCACGACGCCCCGGACGTCCGGCCAGGGGATGTCCAGGTCGGGAAGGTTTCGGTAGTCGGACTGGTAAAGGGACACGCGTCCTTCGAAGGCGGCCAGGCGCGTTAGGGCGCGCTCCAGGGACAACTCATCCACTTCGAGGCCGATGAGGGACGAACGGGGATGGGCCTCCAGGAGAGCCGCGGCGTGGCCTCCCGTCCCGAGCGTTCCGTCGATGTAAACGCCCGGAACGCCGGCGTCAAGACCGCGCAGAACTTCCTGGACGAGGACGGGGACGTGGGTTGGAGTGTTCATTCATTTCGTCCCCGGGGCGAAAGACGGGCGATGGCTTCCCAATCCTCGGTTGTGAGCGGTTTGGACTCGATCGTCTTGACCAGGCGCTCCTTGTTCCAGACCTGGAGGTGGTTGTTGATGCCCAGGACTTCCACTTCGCCGTCGAGCTGGATTTTCTGCCGGAGTTGAGGGCTGATGAGGACGCGGCCTTTGAGGTCGATCTGGTTGACGCTGCCCATGTGGCTGACGCGCACCTGAAAGCTCTGGACGGATTGGTTGAACTGGTTGACTCCTTCCTGGGTGATGCCGGTCAAAGTGATCCAGACGGGCAGGGGATAGATGTGAACGGCGTCATCGGACAGGGAGGTGACGAAAAGGTCCTTTCCATAGCGCTCCTCGATTGCGGCGCGGAATTTTTCGGGAATTTTCAGACGGCCGCTTTTGTCGAGGCGGGCGGAGTAGCTGCCTAGTAAGAAATTCCCCATTTCTTCCCGTTTCGTCCCGTATCCAACTAAATATTATGGGACGAAATCCCGATTGTCAAGGAAAAAATAGCTTTTTTTTATTTTTTTTCTGGCTGCAAATCCATATATTGTGCCCTGTTTCCCGGGACTCAATATGTAGAAAAACGGCCGACCCGAAGATTTTTGTCCTTTACGGAACCAAGGAGAAGGAAAATTGGAATTTTCAGGTCGAAGGATGAATGCGGAAAGTGCCGCCGAGCTCCATCAACTCCGGTTTTTTTTTAGGGCCTCTTCGATGAGTTTCTTGGCCAGTTCGGCGTCTTTTTTCTGGACGAGAATTTTGATTTCCCCCATTCCGTCGGTGGTCAGCGGCAGGATGGATTGAGGGACCTGGCCGCGCGTCATGCACGGGATTTCATAGTTGTTCAAAAGGGTTTTAATGACTTCCATTTCCGCCGGCCCCCAGACTCTATGAACTTCCACGAGATCCAGGCTTGAATCTTGCCTATGGTCGGTCATGGGCCTTCTCCTTGTTCGGCGCGTTTTTTTTCGATTCTTCGGGGATTACGGTGTTCGGGTCGTCTCGGAACCGGAAATAATCATCCAGAATGCGGCGGTGGTCGAAGGCCAGAGGAAAAACGATTTCTTCCCGGGTGAAAACGCCGATTTTTCGGGCGTCATCCCGCGCCTCGGGAACGCCCCGGGCGGTGGCGACAAAGACCGTGGAAATCGTGTGCTGCCGGGGATCTCGGTCCGGCCGGGAGTACGTGTGGAATTGGCGGACGAGGGTCACACCGAGAGAGGTTTCCTCCCGCGCTTCGCGCCGGGCGGCGTCCTCGAGAGATTCTCCGTAATCCACGAATCCGCCCGGCAGGGCCCATCCGGGCGGGGGATTTTTCCTCTCGATGAGGACAATCCCCGTTTTTCCGTCCGGCCGTTTCGTCTCGATGATGATATCCACCGTCGGGATCGGATTATGGTATTCGGTCATGCGTCCTGCGCTCGATGACATTCTAACACGTCATTGTTTTCCGGGATACGGCACAGCGATTTGCGTCGTTCCGGGCGCTCGTCTACGTTCCGCGACGGAGGGCTCTTCCGTCCGCGGCCGTCCCGGCTGCTGACAACAGGGTCGATTGAGAACCCGGCGGCGTTCTTCTTTGAGTGCGGGCCTCAGGGGCCGTTTTGAAAACGGTCTCAGTCGCGAAGCTTGAATTTTTTATCGAGGGCCGCGAGCTTCTCCACGACGCCGCCGTATTCGAGTTCGCTGTAGGGCAGCATGGCCGGCCCGGAGAATCCCTGGCGACGGATGGCCGCGGCTTTCTCCGAAATCTTGGCCCGGACGTATTCCCAGAACGGATGATCGAAAACGTCGGCCGGCTCGGTCAGCTTGCCCTCGTGGACGCAAAAGGCGGCGCCGGTGACGACCGGCGGCCCGTCGAAGTAGGAGATGGTCGCGTTGAGGGGACAGGGCATGAGCGGCCCGTTATGGCTGCCCCGCATGAACCCCGCGACGTAAGGCCCCACTTCAAAGGGGGCCAGGACCTCGCCCGTGGCCGGGAATTCGCCCTGGACCCGGACGAGAGCCACGGGGTCGTCCTTGCCCGTGTATTTGCCGGCGATGTTGTGCAGGCGGGTCGTGGATACGGAAGCCGCCTGCCCGCCCGTGCTGCGGGAGAAAATGCTTTCGATGACGTAGCGCTCATTGTCCCGGAGCAGGGTGGCGATGTCGTAGATCTCCTCGGGCGTGTTGAGGTCGATGATGCGGTCTTTCTCGGTGTGGGCGACGTCGATGATGCGGAAGGTGAAGCCCTTGCCCATCTTGGGGCTGAGGATCAGGCCCGAGCAGAACATCGCGTCGGCGAAGGCCAGGTAAAAGGGCAGGTTGTAGGCTCCGGGGTCGGTCTTGTCCGCGGCGAAGAAGACGAAGGGCTCGTTCGGCCGCTCCTCGAACTCCATCTCCGCCACGGCCGGGCCCATGCCCTTGATGTTGCCGCTGAAGGAATCCTTGAGCAGGTCCTGCCCGGCGCCGTAGAGTCCCTGTTTCTTGGCCACGGCCGTGCCGGCCAGGAAGGCGTCCCAGGCCATTTTGTGGACTTTCTCGTCGTTCACGCCGCGCTCGTGGGTGGCCAGGATGGCCACGTCGTCCCCCGTGCTGCCGATATAGAAATCTATGAGCAGGTTCTTGCCCGCCTCCTTGACGAAGCGCTTGACCTCGTCTAAAAGCGCCCGGCTGGGCTTGATATGGCCGCCGATGCTTCCCACGTCGGCCTTCAAAACGCTGAGTGTGACCTTCATGAATCCCTCCTTGAATGAATTCTTGGAAAAAAAACATTCTAAATTCGGAGGGAAGGAAAGTCAATCAATTTAGATTTACGCGGGTTTCTTGACACCCCGGCGGATGAAGGGCTATCATCATTGATAAAAAGGCGGGACAATGAGCGTTGCTCTCGGATCGCGGCTCGGCCCTTATGAGATCGTCGCTCGCTTGGGAGCGGGGGGGATGGGCGAGGTTTACCGGGCGCGGGACGCGCGGCTGCAGAGGGACGTGGCGGTCAAGGTTTTGCCCGCGGCCGTGGCCGGTGACCCCGAACGTCTGGCGCGCCTCGAGCGCGAAGCGCGGGCTCTGGCCCGCCTATCCCACCCGGCCGTCCTTTCGATCTTCGATTTCGGCAAAGAGGGCGAGACGGCTTATGCCGTCACCGAGCTCCTGGAGGGCGAGACCCTGCGGGAGCGGCTCGAGCGCGAGCGTCTGCCCTGGCGGCGGGCCGCTGAGATCGCGGCGGCCGTCGCCGAGGGACTGGCGGCCGCCCACGGAGCCGGCATCATCCACCGCGACCTCAAGCCGGAGAATATATTCCTCACCGGCGACGGACGAGTGAAGATCCTCGACTTCGGATTGGCCGTGGTCGATCCGTCCCGATCGGCCGGCGGGGCGACCCTTTCCTACGAAACGCCCGCGACAACGCCTGGCTCCGTGCTCGGCACGGTCGGGTACATGGCTCCGGAGCAGGTCCGCGGCCGGCCCGCCGACGCCCGTTCCGACATCTTCTCCCTCGGCTGTGTTCTGTATGAGATGCTGACCGGCCGAAGAGCTTTCAAACGGGACACCCCGGCCGAGACCATGACGGCCATCCTGAAGGACTCGGTCCCGGAAACGGTTCTGTCCGGCACAGGAATCTCCTCCGAACTCGACCGCATCGTCGGTCGCTGCCTCGAAAAGAATCCCGCCGAGCGCTTCCAGTCGGCGTGCGACCTGGCCTTCAGCCTCAGGGAATTGATCGAACCGGGGGGCCGCGCCGGCCGGCAGGCACCGGCCGGACGACGGCTCCTGTGGATTGCGGGAGGGGTCGTCCTCGCGGCGCTGCTCGCAGCGGCCGCAATCGTGTTCCTCGGGCGCCGGGGGGGCGTCGCCGATGAGAGCGGCGCGGGCGAACCCGCCGCAAGCGCCCGCATCGCGGTTCTGCCGTTCGAGAATCTGGGAGCCGAGAACGAGGCCTACTTCGCCGCCGGCGTCACGGACGAAATCACGGGACGCCTGGCCTCGCTGCGCGGTCTGGCGGTCATTTCCCGGGCGTGCGCCGCCCAGTACGCCGGAACGTCCAAGAGCGTCCGAGAGATCGGCGACGAGCTCGAAGCCGGATATCTCCTCACCGGCACGGTGCGCTGGGCCCGCGGAGCGGGGACCCCCGATCGGGTCCGCATCACGCCCGCGCTTGTCCGCGTCGCCGATGAGACCAGTCTGTGGTCCGAGATCTATGAGTTCACCATGGGCGACATTTTCGGCGTCCAGTCCGAAATCGCCCGGTCGGTCGTGTCCGCGCTCGGCCTCACGCTCCTCGAGCACGAGTCCGGATCGCTCGAGGAACGGCCGACCGCCGATATGGAGGCCTATCAGGCGTTCCTGCGCGGCAAATTTCTCGCCGGCCAGCCGCATTTCACGCTGGCGACCTGGCTTTCTGCGGTCGAGGATTTTGAGCGTGCGGTCGCTCTCGATCCCGGCTTCGCCCTGGCCTGGGCGGAACTGACGAGAGCCCACGCCCGCCTCATCTATTATCGCCATGACCTTTCCCCCCGCAGGTTCGACCAGGCCCGGAATGCCTTGAGCCATGCCCGCGGACTCGCTCCGGACAAGGCTGAAGTCCGTCTCGCCGCCGGATATTATCATCTTTGGGTGGAGCGGGATTCGGACAGCGCCCTGCCCGAGTTCGAAAAGGCATCCCGATTGATGCCCAACAGCGTCGAAGTCCAGGAGGCTCTGGGCGAGCTCTACCGCCTGCGCGGTGACTGGCAGCGGTCGATCGACGCCTATCAAGTCGCCGGCTCGCTCAGCCCGCGAGACGGATCGGTGATGGTCGACGTCGCCGAGACCTTTTGGTTTATGCATCGTTACCCCGAGGCCCTGAAGGCCGCCGACCGGGCCATCGCCCTTTCCCCCGACCAGCCTTGGCCGTATCTGGCGAAGGCGTTCACCCTCTGGAGCTGGAAAGGCCGAGACGCCCTGGCCGACACCCGGACCGCTTTGCAATTCGTTTCCCCGGACTACGAATGGGCCGACTGGAGCTGGTTTTGGCAGGAGGCGTTCGAAGGCCATGACGCCGAAGCCGTCAGGCGCATGGAGGCCGATGCGGACGGCTGGTTCGATCTCAAGATCCAGGCCGCCCCGAAAGCTCTCTTCGCCGCGACTCTGAATCTATCGTTCGGGGAGACGACTCGCGCCAAGGCGGGATTCGAAGCCGCCCTCCGCCAGCTCGAACCCAAAGTCCGAGACGTTCCCGACGACGGCCGCTTCCACAGCTCTTTGGGCATCGCCCTCGCCGGCCTCGGCCGGAGGGAAGAGGCCCTGCGCTACGGCCGGCGCGGAGTCGAGCTTCTTCCGGTTTCGAAGGATGCCGTGTATGGGCTGTCGGCCGTCATCGACCTGGCGCATATCTATGCGATGCTCGGGGACGTCGGCAAGGCGGTCGACGAGCTCGAGTTTCTCCTCTCCCGGCCGGGCTGGTTCAGCCCCCCGATAATCAGAATGGACTACCGTTGGCGCCCCCTGAAGGGCGATCCCCGCTTTGAGGCGCTGCTGGCCAAGCACGAGTCGACGCGGTTCTAGCCTCGAAGAAGGCTTTTTCCAGGAATGAAAACGGCCACAGAAGCTCGGCCTGCGGCGGGGGGGAGAGCCGCCTCAGCAAGGCTTGGCATTGGGCGTCGAACGCCTCGCGGAATTCCGGCCGCAGCGGCTCGGCGGGCTCGAACCGGGCGCCCAGGGGATTGATCGGCTTCCCGTGCTGGGTGATGCGGTAGTCGAGGTGGGGGCCCGTGGACTCGCCCGTGTTGCCCACGTAGCCGATGACCTGGCCGCTCGCAACCGCGGCCCCGGCCTTGATCCCTTCGGCGAAGCGGCTGAGGTGGAGATATCTTGTCTGATAGCCCTGTCTGTGCCGGATTTTGACCATGCGGCCCGCCGCGCCGCTCCAGCCCGCGGAAATCACCCGCCCGTCGGCCGTGGCCCGGACCGGCGTGCCCACCGGCGCGGCGTAATCCACGCCGTAGTGAGAGCGGTAGATTTTCCGGATGGGGTGGAGACGGCTTGAGGAGAAGCGCGAGGTTATGCGGCCGTACTTCAGCGGGCTTTTCATGAACTCCTTGCGCAAGGAATTCCCCTCGGCGTCGAAATAGTCGGCCCGTCCCGTGTCGGGATAGGTGAAGCGGAACGCCTGGAGTTTCCTTCCCTGGTTCCAGAACTCGGCCGCCAGAATGCGGCCGTATCCCCAGGGCGCGCCTCCGCGGAAGACCTTCTCGTACACCAGGTTGAACCGGTCGCCCTTGCGCAGGTCGATATAGAAATCCACATCCCAGGCGAAGATTTCGGCGAACTCGAGGGCCAGCAGGTCGCTCTCTCCCGCGGCGTTGAAGGCGCTGATGAGGATGTTCTCCACGACGCCCTGGATGCGCATCACTCGCGTTTCGACGGGGTAGGCCAGGATCTCGGATTTATAGTTTTGCCCGTCGCAGCGGATCCGCAGAAAATTCTTGTCGTCGATGTCGTATTCAAGAAAGATCAATCGGCCGTCCTCGTCCCGGTAAAGACGCAGCGCGCGGCCGGCGCGGACGGAGTCGAGATTATAAACGGGGCGGACGTCGCTGCGGAGGCGGTCGACCTCGACCGGGGAGAATCCGCACTCGGCAAGAATGCCGGCCAGGTTCTGGCCCAGGGTGATCGGGATTTTTTGCTCTTTCAGCTGCGGTGGGAGCTTCAGAAAGCGCGCCAGCGAAGAGGCGGACTGAGACTCAACCTTGTCCCTCGAGAAAATGAGCCGGTTAAGGCCCCATCCCAGGAGCACGACGAGCGTCAATCCCCCCAGCAGGACAATCAGGCGACGCGCCAGCAGGGGCAGCCGGCGGCGGCGCGAAGTCCTCTTGAAATGCAGCTCCCGGGCTCTTTTCGCTCGTCGAGTCAAAAGGCTCTTTCTCCCGCTTTCCGCATCTTAAACGAAATAGGCCCCGGCCCGGGTTGCATCCTTCCCGTCGCGGACGCCTGATGTCCGAATCCGATTCAAAGGTCGGCCAGCCTGAGCCCCGCCCGGAAAGCCACCCGGGCGATGTCGGCCATGATGTCGGGATTGATTCGGTAGATCGTGTCGCCCGGCTGGTGGTAGGCCAGGTGCGGGCCGTTGGAGGCGAACGAAGCGACGGGAATGCCCTTGAGGAAAAAGGGCGCGAAATCCGAGCTGCGTACGCCCACGCGGCGGATGATGCGAACGCCGCGCACGATGTTCACCTGCCGGTTCGCCGCCTCGATCGCCTCTTTGACCGCCGCCGGCTCGGCGCTCACACCGCAGAAGGCGCCGTCGCCGGCGCCGGTCATGTCGAAGTTGAACATGGCCGCCACGGTCTTGAATCGGGAAGGGAGATTGTCGGCGAAGTGCTTCGAGCCCAGAAGGCCCATCTCTTCGCCTCCGAAAAGGACAAAGACGACCGAGCGGCGCGGCTTGCGGCCGGAGCGGGCGAAGGCGCGCGCGATTTCCATGACCGTGGCGCTTCCCGAGGCGTTGTCGTCGGCTCCCGGAAAGAGAAGGCCCATATGCCGGCCGCAGTGGTCGAGATGCGCGCCGAAAATGACGCATTCGTTTCGAAGAGACGGATCGCGGCCCTCGATCCAGCCGACGACATTGTATCCGACGCCGGCCGGAAAATGCCGGGCGACGACGCCGTATCGCATCCGCGCGCTGAGCGTCATGGAGAGCGGCCGCTTGTATGCGAACAGGGATTTCTTGACCTGGTCCGCGGTCAGATCCTTCTCTTTAAACAGCAGATCGGCCGTTTTTTCCGAGATCTCGGCCGGGGTGAAATTCGGGAGTCGGTCGCCGTTGGGATTGGCGGAGACCTCGGGATAAATGTAAACGACGCCCAGTGCGCCCTTGTCGCGGGCGGTCTTCATGCGGACGCGGTGCTGGTCGTGGTCTTCGAAGCGAAGATCCGCCGGGTCGGGCGTTCCGCGGAAGCAGAGGACGAAACGGTCCTTGACCTCCAGGCCGGCGTAGTCGTCATATCCCAGCTCCGGAGCCGAGATCCCCCAGCCGGCGAAAACCACCTCGGCTTCGTTTCGGCCGCTGTCGGTGAACAGAAGGGGTAGGAAGTCCCTGCCCGCTTCGAGCTTGACTTCTTCGATCGTCTCGGCGCCGTCGTCGGCTTTTCCAGGGAAAAGGAGCGTCATATCCGCTTCGTCGACCAGGGTGTACGGGGCGGGGAAGCCCTGGAGGTAGTTGTCCCGGCCGAAGGCCGGCTTCATCTTCCATGCCTTAAACCTGCCCGCCGCCCATTGAGCCGCGGCCGCATAGCCCTGGTGCCCGGTCAGGCGGCCGGCGAACTCGGCCGAAGCCAGGGTTTTGCAGGTGTCGTAAATCTCGGACGACTGGACGACGTCGGGCGCCCTCCTCGGCTGGCGCTGGGCGGAACCCGGCCCGGCGAGAGCGGCGAGAAGACAGGCGGCGGTCAGAAGAGGAACGAAAGCGGCTCTCGTAGTTTTCATGATGTCTCCTTCGTTTTTTTCTTGCGCCGGGCGACCTCGGCCATGACGCCTTTGTGCAGGATGAAGAGATAATACAGGCCGAGGCCGGCGGCGATCACGCCGAAGCGCCAGTAGTTGCGGCGGAAAAGTCCGGCCAGGCCGTAGATCAGAATGGCCGCCAGGAGGGCCATATGAAAGAAGGCGAAGACGAGGTCTCCCGTTTTTGATTTTTTTCTGAACAGCATGGATTTCCGGCTCGAAAAAACAAGGTATCAGAAGACCGCGGCCGATTCAACAGCTCCGGTGAAAGTCTCAGCAGCGGTCGATTCCGGGCCAAACCGCTTATGGCGCCTCAACCCTACAATTCGTTATAGAGCCGGGCGCTGGTTGCGTTGACCGCACTTTTGGCCTAACATATTTTTTTCTTCGACAATGTTTCCTGAGGAGTCGAAAATGCGCTCTCATCGCCCCTTAACCGTTCTGCTCGGCATACCGGCTCTCGGCCTGCCGCTTTCCTGGGCCGGGCATCAGACGGCCGCTCCCCAGGCGCGCGGACAGGCGCTTCTCGAAGCGATGCAAGGCATCCGGAGCGAAGTCTTTTTCGATCCTGTCCGGGAGATGATTGCGGACAAATACGGAGGCCGGTCATATTATCGCGTCACCAAGGACGGCCCTTCGGCGATCAATCCCGAGACTCTGGAGGACGTCGCCCGTCTTCCGTCCATGGCCGTCATGGACATGGACGCGGCCGAAAGGCTCGATTTCCGACCGCCCGCGAATTGATCGCCGAGCGAGCATGTCGTCCCTCATAAGGTTTCGCGCTCCGACGGCCGTCTTGTTCGGCGCGGGTGCCTCCGGAAGACTCGGCGAAGAGGCTGCGGCGCTCGCCGGCGGCGGCCGTGCGCTCCTTGTCACGGATAAGGGTATCGTCGCCGCGGGGATCGCCGGACCCGCCGCGGCACAGCTTCCGGGAGTTGAGATCTTCGACGAGGTCGAGCCCAATCCCCGGCATGCGACCGTCGACCGGGCAGGCGCGCTCGCCCGCCGGCTCAAGCCTTCGCTCATCGTCGGTCTGGGAGGGGGCAGCGCGCTCGACGCGGCCAAAGCCGTGGCGCTTTTAGCGACGAATCCCGGATCGATCGCCGACTACGAGGGCCGGGCAAAATACAAAAACCGCCCCCTGCCCGTTTTGGCCGTGCCCACGACCTGCGGCACGGGGAGCGAAGTGACATGGGTAGCGGTCATCACCCACACCGGCCGCCGGTTCAAGATGAGCGTCAAAGGGCCGGAGATGTTCCCGGCCGCGGCGGTCGTGGACCCGGACCTGCTCCTGACTCTTCCCCGGCCGCTCATCGGCTCCACGGGTATGGACGCGTTGACGCACGCCGTCGAGGCCGCCACCGTCCGGCCCGCGACTCCCTTCACCGATCTTTTTGCCCGTGAGGCCGTGCGTCTCCTGTTCGGCCATCTCCGGGCGGCGCATCAGGACATCGGCGCTCACAGAGAGTCCCGGGAGAAGGTCATGCTGGCCAGCGTCCTGGCCGGTTTCGCCTTCGGCAACAGCGACGTGGGCGCGGTTCACTGCCTCTCCGAGGCGATCGGCTCGCTGTTCGATACGCCCCACGGCGAAGCGAACGCTGTCTTTCTTCCCTGGGTCATGGAGTTCAATCTGCCCGTCTCGGGGGGGCGGTTCGCCGACCTGGCGCGCGCTGCCGGCTTGGGAGAGAGGGATGGAGAGGGCGCTGCTTTGCGCCTGATCGAGGAGGTGCGCGCGCTCAGCCGGGCCCTGGGCATACCCGCTTTCAAGGACCTGGGAATCGGCCCGGAACACTTCCGGGAGATCGCCGAGAAATCGACGGCCAACAACTCCAATCCCTCGAACGCCAGGGCGGCCGGAGTCGAGGACTACCTGGACATCCTGCGCCGCGCCGCGTCCTAGATCCCGCCCAGACGAAGGGATGGGTCGCCGAAGAGGTGGAACTCTTCGACGTTCTTGAACAGCCAGGCGTCGTTGAGGCCGCGGCCGACGTTGGTCAATGTGTCCGTGTGGTCGACGAAAGCCCGGTAGCCGGCGCGCCAGGCATCTCCAAGAATGACCTTGCCGTTGTGGTAAGCCTTAAGGACCTCTCGCCCGATTTTCCAAGATTCTCCGGTAACATCCAGGACGACGGGGCCGGCGAAGGCGATGGCCCCGTTGTCTCCCGACCGCAGGAGGAAATGCTCGGCCATGGATTCCACGTCGTATCCCGTCTGAATGGGCGCCGGGCGCTCGGGCTTGATGCGCGGCGTCCCCGTGTATGAGGAATAGTCGCGCCGCGTGTTGTCCAGGTCGAGGTAGGGAAACTTCCAGGGCGGGATGGGCGCGTACTGCCCGGTCTCGCAGCCGAAGGTCAGGATGACGGGCAGTTTGCCGGCGTTTTGCAGGCCGGCGAGGTCGTTGGGCACGGCATAGTAATCATATCCGGCGGATCCCACGGCCGGGCACGATCCGCCTTCGCTGCCGCTGCCCCAATTCATCTGGGACCCGTGACCGATATAGACCGCGAACAGCGCGCCGCGGTTCAACTGGGCATTGATGTTGGACGGAGTCGGAAGGCGGCGGCTTTCGCATCCCGGATCATCATGGTAGAGCTTGACGATTTCCGATCCGCTCAGGGCGGCGGCGATCTGATCAGCGTAGCTTTTGCTGTTGCTGTAATTGCCGGTGATGAACAGGGCCCGCTTAGTCCAGCCGGCATGCGCCGCCTGCGTTTCGTAGCGGATGACCTTGTTGATGTAGACGGAAAGCTCCAACTCCGAAGAGACCGGAACGCGCCCCACGGCCACGTCCGGCCTCAGGTCCAGGCTGTCGACGTTAGCCCGGGCCATATCGCAGCCCTGCTCGCCGAACCGCCTGTCGCGGTTTCCGTCCCAAGTCTCCAAGGTTTTTCCGTCGCTTTCGTAGAGGTCCGCATAGTACAGGTCGCCCGACCGGTAGGAGTTGAGATAAGAACTTGGCTCGTTCTCGCATTTGTAGGTATAGAGGACGGGGAAAACGTCGCTGTCGCCGACGAGCATGACGTATTTTGTCTGATGACGATCTTGGTGATCGGCGATGGCGCGCTTGATTTTTTCGGGCATGTCGAGGCCTTGGTAACCGTTTGAGACGGCCTCCAGAGTGAGGACCTTAGCCGGAAGGCCCGTAGACATCTTATGGTTGACCAGAGGCTTCAAGGCGGTCTTGTAGGAGGCCGGGGCAATAATGAGCAGGGGAAAGGCTGGGGGCGCTTCGAAATCAATGGCCAGTCTCAGGTTGGTGAACTTGCGTTCGTGGTCGGGCGAGCCGCCCTCGGGCTCCTTCATGAGATAGAGGCCGTTGTTTGCAGATCCTTTGAACCATTCCTGCACCAATTTCGTCACGTCCCAGGTAACCGTTCCCGAGGATTCGGTGATGAACACCGTGTCGTAGGTCAGCCCGTAATCCGGCTTGGTTGCCCAGGTGACGGTCGTGGCTTTCCAGGCGCTTCGCACGCTTCCCGCCTTGTAGCCGTTGTTCGGAGAGCCGGCGCCGCGCCCCTCGGACATCTTGGCCCGAAGGACGGCCTTCGTGATCTTGGCCTGGGAGGGGATCTTATCAAGGGAAAAACGGATCAGGCCGCGCGTCGTGGCCATGCAGTCGGGCTGCCAGTCGTCGCAGCCCGTTCCGACCCAGACATAATTCTTGGGGCCGAGGCTGGTATTCGGCGTGGCGCTGCGCACGTAGGTCGCAACCTTGGGATTGATGACGATCTGTTGCGGCACGTCTTCCGCGTCCAAAACTTGAGGAACAAAGGAGATAAAGACAAAACACAGAGCCAAAAACCGGGGCGTTAGGTTTTTCATGGTTTTCCCTCCATCCGATAAGCGTCATCCGGCCCGGTTTTTTCCCGGACTTTTAGGATGATCCATTTGACCCGCCGGAGAAAATTGAGGTAGATAAAAGGGACAAGGAAAACCTGAATGCCAAGATTCGGCGCTTCCCCCGTTCGAGCGGTGCGCGTCGTTCTCATTGCCGCCTCAAGCGCTCTGGCGGCTGCGCTTGCGGTTTGCCCCGCAACGGCCCGGCCGTCCGCGCCGGGGCAGGCCGCCGAACAGGCCGTCCTGAAGAACGCGCAGGAGAAAGCCCGGGCGGGCGATTTCGATGGGGCGCTGCGGCTCTACGCGAGTGCGGCGGACGCCGGCCGCAAGAGCGGCGACAAACGCCTGGAGATGTCCGCCCTGGCCGGAATGGGGCGCTGTTATTCCCGCCAATACGAATCCGGCAAAGCGGTGGAATCCTATACAAAGGCTTTGGCCGTCGCCCGGGCGATCCCGGACAGAGAAGCAGAATTCGAGATGCTCCTCGGGGCCGGTTCGGCCGCCGCCTGGACGGGTGACACGGACGCCGCCCTGGAGTTTCTTAACGCCGCCGCGGCCGCGGCGCGGAAATCTGGGGATAAAGATAAGCTCGAACGTGCGCTGAACGCCGTCGGGTCCGTTCATTACCAGGCCGGAGAGTTCGACGTGGCGCTCGAATCATACCGGCAGGCCGTCGAGGTCGGCCGGAGCATGGAGGGCGGGGGGCACGAGGGCTTCATCCTTGTCAATATGGGGGAGATCCACCGGAGGGTGCACGAGTATGAAAAAGCGCGCTCGGCATACGAACGGGCCGGCGCCTTCGCCCGCCGAATCGGCAACGCCAACCTGGAATGGGCCAGCGTCCGCTCCCTGGGGACGGTGGCCTACGAAACCGGTCGGATGGAAGAGGCCCGCCGGGCTTACGCCCGTGCTCTGGAACTCTGCCGGGAGAGGAAGAACCGGGAAGGCCTGGCGGGGACGCATCTCGCCCTGGGCAAGGTCGACCTGGCCGAGAAAAAGCTTGAATCCGCCTGGAAGCACTTCGAATCCGCTAAAGGCATTTACGAAGAATCGGGCAGCAATCTCGTCATGCATCCCCTGAATTACATGGGGGACGTCCGTTTTTTCGAAGGCCGCACGGAACAGGCGATCGATTTTTACGGGAAGAGTCTGGACCTGGCCGAAAAAATGCATGTCTTCAATTACCTCATCGAGATGAACTACAAAATCGCACGCGCCCTAGACGCGAGCGGCGACCGCCGCCGCGCGCTGTCGCATTATATCCGATCGGCGCAACACATCGAATCCGTCCGCGGCCGCATGGGAGGAGAGTCCTTTCGGGTCGGTTTTCTCAAGGGCTATATCGAGGTCTATGAACATCTCATCGGACTCCTGCTCCGTCTTCACGAGGAGGACGGTTCCCGAAAGTTCGACCGGCTGGCTTTCGCTTACGCCGAAAAGGCCAAGGCCCGGGCGTTTCTCGACGGCCTGGAGGAGGCGCGCATCGACCTTTTGTCCGCCGCTAGTCCGGAGCTCCGCGCCGAGAAGCTTCGTCTTTCCCGCTCGACCGCCCAAACCCTGGCGGCCCTTCAAAAACCCGGATTGGACGAAGAAAGGCGCGCCCGCTTCCTCTCCGACTTGGGCCGGGCCGAGGAAGAATACGATCTTTTCATGGAAAGGATCCGGCGCGAACACCCCCGATATGGCGAGGTTCAAGCGGAGCCCCCGGACCTCGACCGGATTCAGGATCGTCTTCCGAACGACCACACCGCGCTCGTCGAGTTTTTTTTCGGCGAGGAATCGGCCTTTGCCTTCCTCGTGACAAAAAAAAGCCTCCAGGCCTGCCGCCTGGGAGAAGTCTCCGGCCTGAACCGAGCGGTCGAGAACTATCTCCTTTTTCTCCGCTCGGCCTCGAATGACGACCTTCGTACCGTGTCGCGGGGTCTTGGCGCCCGGCTGTTTCCGTTCGCCAGCAGGATCTCCGCCGAGGTCGACCGTCTGATCGTCGTCCCGGACGCCAGCCTTTATCACCTGCCGTTTGAAACGTTGGTCGTCGACCGACCCGGCGCGGGACGGAGGCTCCTCCTCGAGACGTGCGCCCTGAGCACGGCGCCCTCGGCCGCATCGCTCATTGCCTTGGAAGCACGGCCGTCGCGATCCGGGTTCGTTTTCGACCTCGCCGGTTTCGGAAGCCCGCGCTATGCGCATGGTGCCGGCCAAGCGAATGAGACCGCTTCCGGTGGCGCTCTCCGCGGGTCTCATTTCGGGCAGGGGCTCAACCTGCCTCCTCTTCCCTTCAGCGGGCGCGAAATCCGGAACTCGGCCCGCTTTTTCGGTTCCGATCGGGTCCGGCTTTTTTTGGGAGACAAGGCCTCGGAGGCCGCATTGAAAAAAAACCGCCCGTCCGATTTCCGGATCGTCCATCTGGCCGTCCACGGCCTCATCGACGAGGAAGTCGCCTCGCGATCGATGCTCGTTTTTTCCAGGACGCCGGAGGCGGGAGAGGACGGATTGCTCACGGCTCGCGAGGTCTACGAACTCGACATTCCGGCTGACCTCGTTGTTCTCTCCGCCTGCGCCACGGCCCGAGGGAAAATCGAAAAAGGCGAAGGCGTCTGCGGGCTCGGCCGCGCCTTTTTCTACGCCGGAGCGAAAACGGTCGTTGCCAGCCTGTGGAACGTCCGGGACCGTCCGACGTCCGCGTTCATGCCCCGGTTTTATAAATATTGGACGGAGGGCCGCACCAAGGAAGAAGCCCTGCGCCGCGCCAAGCTGGACTTTATGAGCTCAGGCTCTCCACCGTCGGTCTGGGCGGCGTTCATTCTGATCGGCGAAGGCCGAGGACGCTTGACGAACCGCTGAGTGTTCGCGCCGCCGCCCGTTACTCGGCGAGGAACTTCATCATTCCGGAGGAGAGGGCTTTTGGCGAATCGTCCCAGGCGGTCACCTTGAGGTAATAGGATCTTCCAGGCGCCAACTTTTTCCTGATGCCGTGGGGGAGCAAGGCCTGCGTTTCGGGCCCGGGCGCAGAGGAAAAAACGGTTTCCAGACTGTCGTCCAGGATTTCGAAAGTGTAGAGCGCGGCTCCGGGGACGGCCGACCAGCGAAACAGAGCCGGTGCGGGCGGGGCGGGGAGGGTTTTCTGCGGCGCAAGGAATTGCAACTGCGCCTCGCCCGAGCCGCGAAGGACGTCGTGTTCGGGGGGCCGGCCGGGACGGAGGGCGAAAAACCAGAACGCAGCGGAGGCTAGGAGAACAAACGCGCCCGCCGCCCAAATCGGCTTGAGGGCCGGCCGGCGGAAACGCGCCTGGCGGTCTTCGGACACCGCGCGCTTGAGAAGCGGTGCGAGGCGCGCGTCGATCTCGCAGAGCATGCGGACTTCCCGCGTGCACTCCCCGCAACGGACGAGGTGATCGATCAGACGGTCCCTGCGGGCGCCCTTGATTTTTCCGGACAAGGCGGCGGCCAGGATTTCGGCAGGAGGGCAGGGGGGCGTCGGATCTCCTTGGCGGAGGCGATAACGAAGCTCATCACTGGAAAGATCCATGGCTAGTCCTTATTCTCTTCTTAAGGAGGCCGGCGCCGTCCCCCCTCCTCCGGACGAGACGCCCAGCCCCTCCTGTTTCAGTCCGCGCCGCAGGTTCTGAAGCCCGCGATAAAGGAGGTGGCGGACCTTATTTTCCGACCAGGCGAGGAATTTCGCCGACTCGGCGATGCTTAAGCCGGCGACATGGAGCTTGATCACGCGGCGGCGGTTCGGGGCCAGCCGGTTGATCGCCCGAACGATCGCCCGGCGCAATTCCCGACTGTCCAGGCGCCCCTGGGGCGTGTCTCCTCCCGGAGCCGGGATCAGGAGCTCGGGCCGCTCCTCCCAGGACGGAGCGGGAGGACCGGGCGGAGTTTTCCGTCTCCGCATCCTGACCGCGTCGATGGCCGTCGACATCACCATCCTCCGGACATAAAGCGAATCGCCGGCCGATTTTTTCCCGAGGGAATAATAATTCCACAGCTTGACCCGGACCTCCTGTTCGATGTCCTCGCGGTCCTGGGGGCTGAGGTCTCCGAAATGGCGGTTGAGGGTGGCGCGGATGACGGATGTCATGTCACCGACCAAGGCGCTGAAAACGGTCTCGTCGGCCGCCATGGGGCCGATTATAGGGGAATCCCGCCGTCGATTCAAATCACCTCCCCGGGCCGGAGTGGAAAATTTTTCTGAAGACCGGGAAAAACACGCGGCGACCGACGCTTTTGTAGCGGCGGCCGAGGCGCCGTCATCATTTCAAAGAAGGAGAGTGATCCATGATCGTCACACGAAGAAAATCCGGGGCGGCCGTCGTCTGGCTGGCGGCGGGGATCATGCTGGCCGCCGCCGCAGCGGCCGAGACTCAGATCCCGAAGACGGATTTTTACGGGACCTGGGCCATGAGCCACGACGGCTGGCCGGGCAAGCTTGTCCTGCGCGCCAGCGGGAAGGCAAAAGAACTCAAGGGGGATTATGTGGGCGCCGACGGCCTGATTCGGTCGGCAAGAGGAACGGTCGAGTCCCATAAGGTCGTCCTGACTCTGGACCTCAAGGGAACATCCTCCGAGTCAGACGACCAGGTTTTTGACGGTTACCTCTTTACCCAAGGCCGCGCGGCCATGGCCGGGACGACACGATACGCGGGCGTCGTCTACGGGTGGTATGCGGTGAAGGAATCCGGCGAGACACAGCTGCCTCCGCCGCCCGTCGTGGCCACCGATCACCCCGACCCTTCGGGACCTGAGGACGATCCCGTCGTCGTGTCTTCGTCGGGCGAAATCAAACTGACCGTCACCAAGGACAAATGGACCCTGGGGGAGAAGGTCGTCTTTGAATTCAAAAACACCAAGCCCCAAACGGCCGACCTGACGGACAGCTATTACATCATCGAACGCCGTGAGGGAAACAAGGGGAAAGAATTCTTCACCAGCGACAAGAGCCCCTTCGATGACCTGGAACTCGGCCAGAACGAAGTCCGGACCTGGAAATGGGACCAGCGGGACAACGAGCGGACGCACAAGGCCCAACCCGGACTGTGGCACATCAAACTGCACGCCCCAGGCATCCGGCCCCAGCCCTTCGTGGTGACCTTCAGAATCGTCCCTCCCGAGGGATGACGGTTTATGCTCTTCGACGAAAATAAGGAGGAAAAATGAAATCCTTGATTCGTGTCCTAGCCCTTTCTCTTCTGGCCGCGGCGTTCTTCATGGCTTGCGCCTCGAAGCCGGCTCCGGGGCCCGCAATGCTCAGTCAGAGCGGATGGGAGCTTCTCGGCCGGCGCCAGGTCAACTTTTCCGCCGACCGGGACACGGTGGTTGTGACCGCCGCCCGCGGATCCTTCACCCGGCTGATGATCGTCGTTCGGGACCATGCCCTGGAGATGTTCAACGTCAAAATCACCTTTCGCAACGGCGACGATTTCTCGCCCGCCACTCGTCTTGTTTTCGGCGAGAGCACGCGCAGCCGGGTCATCGATCTTCCCGGGGGAAAAAGGTTCGTCAGGAAAGTGGATTTCAATTATGAGAGTCTGGGCGCCGGCTTCGATCGGGCCGACGTCGAAGTCTGGGGAAAATAGGAAAGCGGAATCGGACGCGCCTCTCGGGACGGACGCGGTCATGAGGATGATCGCCGTGCGTTCCGCCTTGCGGGGCGGTGGGAAATGCACACCGAGCCCGCCGGAAGAAGGAGGGAATCCATGTCTGACAAGAGAATGTTGTTCACCCAAAGATCGGGCCTGGCCGTCTTGCTGGCCGCAACGGTTTTTATTTTCGGAAGCCTTTCGGGCGGGGAGGACGGAGAGGGACCGGTCACTGCCGCGGAGCGGGAGCTGGCCGATCTGATCAACGAAGCCCGGGCTGCGGCCGGGCTGCCGTCCGTTCCCTTGACGGCGTCGCTGATGGAAACAGCCAGGCTTCATGTCGCCGACCTCAACGCCAACCGGCCGGACACGGGAACCGACCCCCGGGGCCTCGCCTGCAACCTCCATAGCTGGTCGGACGAGGGGGACTGGACGCCCGTCTGCTACACGAGCGACCATCATTACAGCACGCTGATGTGGAACAAACCCTCCGAGATCACGGGGGTTTACGACGACAACGGCTATGAGATCGCCCATGGCGGCGGAGGGAGCGTCACACCGGCCGGGGCGATGAACGGCTGGAAGTCCAGCCCGGCCCATCTCGACGTCATCCTGGAGAGGGACATCTGGACAGGATGCCTGTGGCAGTCGCTGGGCGTCGCCGTCGGGGACCGTTACGCGGTGGCCTGGTTCGGAGAGGACCCGGACCCGGCGGGGGAGGTGTCAGACGCCGGAGCCCCGCCGTCGGGCGGAGTCGCCTATGACCACCCGGATCCTGTGGCCGCCTATGGCGGTCTGTCTTTGGAACTCGCCAAGGAGATTTTCGGTCCCGGGGAGGAGATCTCGTTCACCGTGACCAAATGGTCGCACGGATCGGCCGATCTGACGAATTCCCGTTACCGAATCGACATCAAGACCGAAGACGGCTGGGAAACGTTCTTCCGCAGCGGTCCGATCACCTATCGGCAGGGGCCGATTCTCGAATCGGGAAAGGCCAAAGGCTATGTCTGGAATCGGAAGAACAGGGGAGGAACGCGCGAGGCCAAACCGGGGAAAATTTACCGCGTCAAGTTTTACGCGCCTCGAACGACGGCGGAGGTTCTTCGCGCTCAGTTCAAGCTCGTTAAGTAGCCCGGGCGGTTACATGTGAAGCTCAATGACGTCGCCGTCCTCGAGGACCTGCTCGCGGTTGGCCATCTGGCCCTGGAGCTTGTCCGTCCGCCAGATCCGGGCGTATTTCAGGTTTTGGGCGAAGTCCTTGTGGACGGCCTGGGCCATGTCCGTGACCGTGCTTCCCCGGCGCAGGGTGAACGGCTCGTCGAGGTCGGGTTTTTTCCCCGGCGCCTTGGAATAGACGCGAACGACGCGCAGCAACCGGAAGAGACACTTCCTTGCTTCTTCGAGCCCCTGTCCGGAAACGGGAGAAACGGCCAGGACATCCAGGCGGTCGCCGAACAGCACGCGCAACGTCTCGAGGTTCTCCTCCCGCGGGGCGTCGGACTTGCAGGCCGCGACGAGAGAGCGTTTCCGGTAGGGAGGAACCTGTTCCGGCAGAGGCTGTTCGATTCCCTGGAGCTCGACCTTCCTTTCCCGGAATTGGAGGAGGACGGCTTCAAGATCAGAGGCCGGATCTTCGGAGGCCAGGTCCGCGACGAGGAGAACACCGTCCGAGACCTTGACCGCCTCCGCCAAACCCGTATCGATGAAATCCGTCATCAGAGGAGGGGTGTCGATGAGCTGGATGCGGACGTTTTCGAACTTCATCATGTAGGGCGCGGGAAGCTTGGTGGTGAAGGGGTAATCTCCGATCTCGGGATTGGCCCCGGTCAGGGCTTTGATCAGCGAGGATTTGCCGGAGTTGGGCAGGCCGGCGACGACGATCTGGCCGGCGCCGGACCTGTCGATGAGGTAGGGGGAGACATAGCGGGCGGCGCCCGGTTTCTTGTCGCCCGCTTCCCGGAGCTTGGCGATCTTGGTCTTGAGCATGGCCTGCATTTTTTCGGTCCCCTTGTGCTTGGGGATCACGGCCAGCATCTCTTCCAGGATCTCGAGCTTTTCGCGCGCCATCCTGGCGGTCTTGAGTTTTTTCTCGAGCTCCATGTATTGAGGGGTCAGGTTGGCCGGCATGATTGTTCCTTAGGAAATTCATTATACTGATAGCCTGACGTCTCTCAAAGAGCCCCTAGCGAAAAACTTCTTCGTTTGCCTTCCTGCAGCCGGGGGAAAATTTTCTCTTTGGAGCCTGATGGCCGGTTTTTCGGGTGTCCGAATTGTCGATTTGGGACGCATTCATCTCGGAGCCGAAGTCCGTTGAAGAAATGATCAAAATGACAAAAAACGTGCAATTCAGGCAATTAAATTTAAAAAATGAATTTAAAATGAAATTTCAAAAGCGATTGTGTGGATATAAATGATTTAATAACAAAAATATAGGGCTAATTGGCGCGGAAGCAAAAAAAATTGTTTTTTCGCTTTTTTAAGCGTGTTAGGCGGCATCGCGACAATCTTTTTTTCTTTGATTGAGATAAAAATGCTTTTCCGGACGTCATTTCAGTGAAAAATCAAAAAAAACGGAGGAAAGCATCTATAGCGCCAACATAAAGAGATTTACACAATATATGGTATGATTATTGCTTCACATACCCAAAATATTTTGAATTTCACTTTACTTTTTTGGGTATTTTTGGGATAATTAAAAGGTGGATTAGTTGATAATCTGTGAAGAATAAACTCTACTGTCAACAAAGCTCAAACAGGCGATATTATCATGAAAAAAAAGGAAAAAGCCAAGTCATCCAAGAGCCCGGCCGGAACGAAAAACAAAGGCCGATCCGAGAGAAGAGTCAAGAAAGAAAAAACGTCCCCTAGCGGCCGGGCGGCCAAGCCGGCCAAGACCATTGAAGGCGCCCTGGGAAAAGCCGGGAAACGCGGAGTCCGGAAAACCGAAAACGGCGTTTCCAAGACGCCGGAATCGCCCTCGACGGAGGCTTCGACCGGAACACATCCCTTCGAAGAGCCTTCCCGGGCTTTCCCACCCGGCGTACCGGTGAAAGCCCGGCTTCTCAAGGACGGAAAATACACGGCCGAGAGCATCAAGGTTCTCAAGGGACTCGAGGCGGTCCGCAAGCGGCCGGCCATGTACATCGGCTCCACGGGCCCGGAAGGTCTTCACCATCTCGTTTACGAGGTCGTGGACAATTCCATCGACGAAGCCCTGGCGGGATTCTGCAAGAACATCGAAGTCACGATCCACGTCGACGACTCGGTGATGGTTATCGACGACGGACGGGGAATCCCCGTCGCCCAGCACAAAAAGGAGAAGAAGTCGGCCGCCGAGGTCGTCATGACCATGCTTCACGCCGGCGGAAAGTTCGACGACAAAATTTACAAGGTTTCGGGCGGCCTGCACGGCGTGGGCGTTTCCGTGGTCAACGCGCTGTCCCGGAGACTCGATCTTGAAGTCAAGCGCGACGGGGGGATCTACACCCAGAGCTACGAGCGGGGCGCGGCCGTCAGCCGCCTCAAGCAGGTCGGCAAAACCAAGAAGACCGGCACCAAGGTCACCTTCTGGCCGGACGACGAGATCTTCGAGACGACGGAGTTCAACTTCGAGATCCTGACCCAGCGGCTGAGGGAGCTGAGCTTCCTCAACCGCGGTATCCGCATCTCCATCGCCGACGAGCGGACGGACAAGAGCCATGAGTTCCAGTACAAGGGCGGGATCGTCGAGTTCGTTCAGTTCCTGAACCAGAACAAGACCGCTCTCAATCCCCGTCCGGTCTATTTCGAATGCCAGAAGGACGGCATCATCGTCGAGCTGGCCTTCCAGTACAATTCCGGATACACCGAGACGATTTTCACCTTCGTGAACAACATCAACACCACGGAAGGCGGCACGCATCTCATCGGGTTCAAGGCGGCCTTGACCCGCTGTCTGAACAAT
>JAFGAV010000117.1 GCA_016933515.1 Candidatus Aminicenantota bacterium | reverse complement strand
TTTCATTCGCAGCAAGAAGCAGCAAGCCATTCACGGCCTAAGCGACAGAGAGATCTTCAGCACCCCCCGGTCCTCCAAGGGGAGGAAGCGGCTGGACGGCTCGCGCCACCGCTCCCAGCTCTTGTTGTAAACGAGATAGATCTCGTTCCCCGGCGAGATCTGCCAGCGCAGCCGGGCGCTCCAGCCGAGCTGCCTGGAGACGTCGTCGTATTGGATATAGTTCATCAGGCCCAGGTCGGGAGACAAGAACACGTCGGCCTTGAGCTGAAGGACGTTCTCGGCGAAATTCCCCTCCGGGAGGCGCCCGCGGACGAAATCGGCGTCGAACGACAGGTTGAGATAGCCCGCGGCCTTGACGGTCAGGCCGAGGGCCGCCTCGTTCAGCCGTCCGGAATAGAAGCCGCCGAACTTGTAGCTGGCCTCGAAGATGACCGGCCGGTGGGAAGCCGTGTCCAGCGACAGCCGGGCGCTCGTGAAATCGTACCCCCCCTTGGGCAGAACGACTCCCGATGAAACCTCGAAATCATACGGCAGGACGTCGCGGTTGGGCTCGATCTCAAACTCGAAGCGCTCGCCGCTTTCGGTCCGGAAGTTGAGCGGGGTCAGCTCGATGCGCCGGGTCTCCAGATTCCCGTCGAGATCCCAATAGTAATCGATGCTCGATTGGAAGAAAAATTGCCTGATCAGTCCGGCGGCGAACGTCTTCGCCGGCCGGGGCTGGAACGCCGCCCGGACGTAAAAGGTCGTGATGCCGCGGCGCATCATGTACCCGAGGCCGGGATCGAGCGCCTCGCCGTAGTAGGCGTAAGTGGTTTCCACGTTCCACAGGTCGTTGGGATAGCCGCCGCGGAATCCGAATCCGTGATGGCGCCCTTCGCGCACGTCGTTCCAGTTGTAGGCGGCCCAAGCGGCGAGCGACAGGTTCTTGTTTCCGGCGAAGCGGGAAGTCGAGTAATTGAAATCGACGCCGGCCAGCGTGTTCCGGCCCCCGGCCGGACTGCCGTTCGTCAGGATGAATCCCAGCTTGCTCTCGGCCATGATGTTCTGCGTCACCCGCGCGGCGAACATGTTGCGGCCGGGAAGGCCCGGGTGGTCGCCCGTCTGCACGTCCAGGACGGCGAGGTTGGTGTTTCCCAGGCGGCCGAACAGTTTGGCTCCGAAGCGCACCGGAACCTGCGTCCCCTCGAATAGGCCGATGCGGCGGCTGAAGAAGGGGATGAAGCTGACGCTCGAGCTGAAGCTGAAAGTCTCCGATCCCTCAAGAAAAAACATCCGCTTTTCGGGAAAGAAAAGGGGAAAGCGCGTCAGGTTGATGCGCCGCTCGTCGGCCTCGGTCTCGGCGAAGTCCATGTTGTAACTCGCCACGCCGACCAGGTTGGGGGTGAAGTTCTTGTAGATGTCGAAGCCGCCGTGGATTGAGTTTTCGCGCCCGCCGCTCCCGCTTCCCGGCGGCCCGCTCCAGGAATCGGCGAGGGCGTAGGGCCGGAAGGTAATGCCCAGTCCCTGCCGCATTCCGGCCAGGCCCGTCAGGACGGCGGCGTCCATGGGGTTGTTGAACAGGCTGTCGCGCGTCGTTCCGGACAGGCGGATGGTCTCCGTCTTGCGGGGGATGACCCGCTCGACGTTGATGCCCCAGGTCTCAAGGCCGGGCTTGAAGGAGATCGACTTGAAGGGGATGCGCACCTCGGCGCTCCACCCCTCGGGGAGGATGCGGCTTTTGGCCTCCCAGATGCCGTCCCAGTCGAGGCTCGAGCTCCGGTTGTAGGCCAGCCCCTCGCTCCGAGCGCCCAGGGCATTGACATAGAAAAGATAGGCGTGGCGCTTGTCTTGGAAAGGATCGAGAAGAATGCGGACAAGATCGTCGCTCGATCCGGCGGGCGCGCCGTGGCCGAATCCCATGCCCCATCTCCCGTATGACACCGCTCCGACGGAGTCGTGGGCCATGGTGTTGGCCGCGATGCGGCTCGGCTCGCCGTCGCGGCACAGGATGCCGATATACAGGTTGTGCTCGTCGTAGAGGACCCGAAGCTCGGTCTTCTCGGTCGGGTCGGCGCCGGCCCGCGGCTCGACCATGCGGAAATCGACGAACGGATCGGCGGACACCCAAACCTCGTCGCTCAGCAGGCCGTCGATTTTCGGCCCGCGCTCGACGCGCGCGGTACGGACCTCGACCGAGGGCTCGGTCGCGGATTTGGATTTCGGCGCAGAGACGGAGGATGAGACCGCCGTCGAAGAGGAGGAAACGGCGGAAGCAGATGATGAATCAGAAGCGGAGTCAGAACCGGATAACAATACGGGGCCGGCGGCTGCGACAAGGGCCGTCCCTATAAGGATAAGAAAACGGGCCTTCTTCGTCGGCATCTCTTTTTGCACATCACCGCCAGGCACTGGTTTTAATTGCGGTATTCTATATTTTCACCCCGGCGTTTTCAATATTTTCTCCAAAAATCCAATGGAATATTTGATGTTTGGAAGATATCAACGCATGGTCCTCTTCCATTCTCCGTTGGCCGGTTTCGCCGAGAGCTCAGTAGGCCTGAATGTCCAAGGCGATCCTCCCGGATTAAAGGCGCCTGATTTTTTCCTGAAGCCCAGATAGCGGAGGTTCTCCCTTCCGAGGAAACTTGTTCTCCCCAGGGGAAAGAGGCGATTACGGCGCCTTGGGAAGGCTTGGGGATCACGCCTGACTCAAGGGCTTCCCGGCCCGGCTGGCCGACGCAAAATGGAAAGGAGCCGATTAAGATATCGGCCTCCTCAAAAAAAGTGGAAAGTGGAGACACGGCCCCGTCTTGATACGGCCCGTCACCTTACCTTCCCATGGGGACTCTGATTTTATTCTTCCGGGCGAAGCGTACGGCTTCCTCGTAGCCGGCGTCGGCGTGGCGGGCGACGCCCAAACCCGGGTCGCAGGTCAGGACGCGCTCCAGGCGCCTGGCCGCCGAAGCGCTTCCATCGGCGACGATGACCATTCCGGCGTGGATCGAAAGCCCGATGCCGACACCGCCCCCGTGGTGAACGGACACCCATGAGGCGCCGCTTACGGCGTTGAGCAAAGCATTGATGATTGGCCAGTCGGCGATGGCGTCCGAGCCGTCCTTCATGCCTTCGGTCTCCCTGTTGGGCGAGGCCACCGAGCCCGTGTCCAGGTGGTCGCGGCCGATGACGATCGGCGCCGCGATCTTCCCGTTTTTCACCATGTGATTGATAACCGCGCCGAAGCGCGCCCGCTCGCCGTAGCCCAGCCAGCAGATGCGCGAGGGCAGGCCCTGGAACTTGACCTGATCGCGCGCCTTGCGGATCCACCGCGCCAGGGCCTCGTCCTTCGGAAATTCCCTGAGCACGGCTTCGTCCGTGGCATAGATGTCCTGCGTTCGCCCCGAAAGCGCCGCCCAGCGGAACGGCCCCTTGCCTTGGCAGAAGAGAGGGCGGATGTATTCCGGGACGAATCCCGGAATGTCGAACGCGTCGGCGACGCCGGCCTTCCGGGCCTGGCCGCGGATGTTGTTTCCGTAGTCGAACGCCCGGGCGCCCCTTTTCTGGAGGTCGAGCATGGCCCGCATGTGAACGGCCATGGCTTCGTAAGCCCGCCGCTTGTAGTCCTCAGGGTCGCCCGCCCGCAACCTGAGAGCGTCCTCGTAGCTCATGCCGTTGGGCACATAGCCGTTGAGCTCGTCGTGAGCCGAGGTCTGATCGGTGAGCACGTCGGGCGTCACGCCCCGCCTCACGATCTCGGGCAGCACGTCGGCGGCGTTTCCCAGCAGTCCGACCGACAATGCCTCTCCCTTCTCCTTGGCCCGGAGGGCGAGCCTCAGCGCCTCGTCCAAGTCGTCCACGGCCTTGTCCAGGTAGCGCGTCTTGAGCCGCCGCTTGATGCGCGCCGGGTCGATCTCGACCACCAGCGCCGCGCCCTCGTTCATCGTCACGGCCAGGGGCTGGGCGCCGCCCATGCCCCCCAAACCCGCGGTGAGGGTCAGCGTGCCTTTCAGGCTCCCGCCGAAATGTTTTCTCGCCGCCGCGGCCAGCGTCTCATACGTTCCCTGCAGGATGCCTTGGGTCCCGATATAGATCCAGGAGCCGGCCGTCATCTGGCCGTACATGGTCAGGCCCTTGGCCTCGAGCCTGCGGAACTCGTCCCAGGTGGCCCATTGAGGGACGATCATGGAGTTCGAGATCACGACCCGGGGTGCTTCGGAGTGCGTCTTGAACACGGCCACGGGCTTTCCCGATTGCACGGCCAGCGTCTCGTCGTTTTCCAGCTTTTTGAGCGTCCGCACCAGGGCGTCGAAGCTCTCCCAGTTCCGCGCGGCCTTGCCCGTCCCGCCGTAAACGATAAGCTCCTGGGGCTTTTCGGCGACCTCCGGATCGAGGTTGTTCATCAGCATGCGCAACGCGGCCTCCTGTGCCCAGCCCTTGGCTCGCAGCGTCGTTCCGCGCGGCGCCCTCACTTTTCTTGGTCCTCGGTGTGCGCTCATATCCCCCTCCTTTTTTCGATTATGTAATTCAATGGATGACACCCAACTCAAAAAAGTGGAAAGTGGAGATGCGGCCCCGTCCTCCTATTTGCGGATGTTGCGGGGGTCGGGCGCGGCGGGCTGCAGGACCTGGGCCGCGACTCGGGCAATGTCCTCGTGCGTGGCGAACCACACGCGCCCGCGGCTTATGATATAGCGGATCAGCTTCTCGAGGACGGCGATGCGGCTGCGGTGGCCGATGTATTTGGGATGCATGGTCAGGATGAGCATCGTCCCCTCCCGGTAGGCTTGGTCGAACTCCGCCTTCCAGATCTCGTAAACCTCCTTGGGCGTCATATGCGGACGGACGGCCGAATAGCGGTCGAAGCCGAAATACGGATAGTCGTCGAGCAGCCACTCGACCGGCAGCTCGACGACGCCCGTCGGCCGGCCGTCGGCCAGAATCTCGTAAGGCCGGTCGTCGGCCATCAGGCTGCTGTCATAGAGCAGGCCCAGCTCGCGTATGATCCTGAGGGTCGCGAGGCTGAAATCCCAGGAGGGCGTGCGGATGCCCGCCGGCGGCTTGCCCATAATGCTCTTCAGCAGCTCGTAGGATTTGCGCATCAGGCGCCGCTCCTCGGCCTCGCTGAGCTGGGAATTGCGCTCATGGATCCAGCCGTGCATGCCGATCTCGTGCCGGCCGGAGGCGAGGATCCCGGCCATCTCCTCGCGATGGAGCAGGGCCGTCACGGCCGGCACGAAAAACGTTGCCGGCAGCCGATAACGGTCGAGCAGGGCCAGGATGCGCGGCAGCGCCGCGCGGGCGGCGTATTCGCCCTGGGAAAGCACCCCGGGCGAAAGCAGGCCGTCCCTCAAGGCGTTCGTCTCGGCGTCGAAATCGAACGACAGGCCCACGGCCACCCGGCAGCCGCGGGGCCACGCGGCCGGCGTCAGGTCGCGTCCGGCGCGGACATGATCGACCGAATTCCTGATCTTTTCAACGCTCCAGCTATAGGGCGGCTCCTCCGCCTTAGTCTGGGCCTTAGTCTGGGTCTGTGCCCGCAGCAGAAGCGCCGCGGCAAAAACGAACAACGCCATCGAACAGACGGAGATCGTCGATTTCCTCATTCCTTTCCTCCTTGTCCAACGCCCGCCCGGAAAGGGAATCCGTTCCGTCTTTTCCCCTTCGCATCGGTCATGGCATCAAATCCGCGACTCCCGGCTTTGGCCGTTCCACGCCCTTCGAAATGCACGAATCTCGGGGCGCGGGCCGAAGGGCGCGAGACCTCCCGAAAAGAGCTTCGGCGCTCATCATAACACACCGCCCTGCCTCCCCTCGTCCCGATCCCCGCCGCACGCGGCACGATCTCCCCGCCGGCCTTCGACACCGCGAGCACCTTTAGCTTTTAGGCAGAAACCTGGCGGTAACGGCCCGCGGCAGACCCCTCAGGTCGGCATGACAGGCCACATCCCTCCACCGCCCGTCGAACATGCTGAGAACCGCGTCCTTCTGTCCGGAACCGATTTCCAGGACGAGCCGGCCGCCGGGCTTGAGATGGGCGGGACTTTCCCCGATGATGTGCCGCAACGCCTCCAGGCCGGTCTTCCCCGGCACGAGCGCTTCTGGCGGCTCGAAATCTCGGATCCCGGCCTCAAGTTCCTCCCACTCGCCCGCGGAGACATAGGGAGGATTGGAGACGATGACGTCGAAAGGCGCGCCTTGCTTCCCTCCGGCAAAAGCGGAAAAAAAATCGGACCGGATAAAAGTCACTTTCCCAGCGCTTCCATCTCCGCGCTCCTGCACAGGCATCCGACACCGCTCCCCGCCGGAATCTCTTCTCCCGTCCCATTCTTCGCGCTCCGGACGCCGTTTCCCGCCGCCTTCCCCGATCCCCAGGCGCCGCGCGTTTCGCCGCGCCGTTCGGAGCGCCCGCCCCGAAACGTCCGCGGCCGTGATCCGCGCCCCGGGCCGCTCGGCGGCCAGAGCCAGGGCGATGCAGCCCGATCCCGTGCCCAGGTCGAGGATCGAAAGCTCGGCCGCTCCCGTTTTGGCCAGAACGAGCTCGACCAGCAGCTCCGTTTCCGGACGGGGGATGAACACTCCCGGCCCGACCGCAAAAGAAAGAGACCGGAATTCCCGGCTTCCGGTCAGGTAGGCCAAGGGCGTCCCCGTCTTTCGTCTCCCGATCGACCGCAAAAAGCGCGCTTCCTCCCGCCGTCCGACGGGACGACGCGGGTCGCGGATATAATCCAGATCGGAAATCCCGACCGCGCCGAGGAGAAGCGCCCTGGCCTCCCGGGCAAGCGGCGCGCCGCACTCGGACGCGCCTCCCGCCCTCAAGCGGGCCGTCCCTTCCCTATGCAGTTCTTCGAGCGTCATGAATCGATGCCTGAGCCGACAGCATCAGCTTCTCGACGAGCTCGCCAAGCTCGCCGTCCAGGATGCCCTGGAGGTTGTGAAAGCTCTGTCCCAGGCGGTGGTCGGTGACCCGGGACTGGGGGAAATTGTAGGTCCGGATCTTCTCACTCCTCTCCCCCGTCCCCACCTGCGAGCGACGGTCGCTGGCGATGCGGCTCGCCTGTTCCCTCTCAGCGATGTCCAGGATGCGGGAGCGCAGGATGCGAAGCGCCTTTTCCTTGTTGCGGTGCTGGGATTTTTCGTCCTGGCAGGACACGACGATCCCCGACGGCCGGTGCGTGACGCGGATGGCGGTGTAGTTGCGGTTGACGCTTTGCCCGCCGGGCCCCGATGCGCCGAAGGCCTCGATCTTCAGGTCTTTGGGATCGAGCTTGACGTCGAGCTCGTCGGCCTCGGGCAGAACGGCCACCGTAGCCGTCGAGGTGTGGATGCGCCCGCCGGCCTCGGTCTTGGGGACGCGCTGCACGCGGTGGACGCCGCTCTCGAACTTCAAGCGGGAATAAACCTTCTTGCCGCGGATGTTGAGAACGGCCTCCTTGACGCCGCCCACCGGAGACAGGCTCGTGCTCAGCACCTCCGCCTTCCAGCCCTGCGACTCGGCGAAGCGGGCATACATCCGGAACAGGTCCTGGGCGAAAAGCGACGATTCGTCCCCTCCCGCGCCGGCGCGGATCTCGAGAATGACGTCCCGTTCGTCCCGCGGATCCTTGGGGAGAAGCAGCGTCCGGAGCTCGGCCTCGAGCCGCTCCAAGCGCTCCCGAAGGTCCTCGCGTTCGGACTCGGCCAGATTCCTAAGCTCGGGCTCGGTCTGGGGGTCGGACAGGATGTCCTCGGACTGCTCGAGCGCTCCCCGAGTCCGCTTCCACTCCTCGTGGACGCGGACGATCGGCTCGAGCTCGGCCTTCTCCTTGGTCAGTCCCTTGAGCTTCCGGGAATTGGAGAGGACGGCCGGGTCGGACAGCGATTCGAGCAGAAGGCGGTATCGTTCCTGGAGGCCTTCAAGCTCTTGAAACATCGAGCCTATTTTTTGAGCGTGCCATACTTCTTGCGGAATTTCTCCACCCGGCCGGCGCTGTCGATGAACTTTTGTTTACCGGTGAAAAAGGGGTGGCAGCTCGAACAGATTTCCACCCGGATTTCTTTCTTTGTCGACCGGGTCATGAAGGTGTTCCCGCAGGCGCAGACGACCTGGCACTCCTGGTAGGCGGGATGGATGCCTTTCTTCATTCTCGCTTCTCCTGAGGGAGGCATTATACCAGAAAACGGGCCCGCATCTCCAGCCTCCCTCCGCCGCTCATTTGAGCAGACCGGGGATGCCGGCGGCCTTCGCCCGGAAGCATTCCCAGTCGATGGAGTAATGGTGGCGCCTGAAGCTGTAGCGGGCTTTCATCCGGTAGATCTGGTGCCGGAAGTGGCGCCGCAGGGACCTGGACAGGGGGAAGACCTGCTCCTCGGCCGCCCATTCGTAGGGCCGTCCGGCTTTGTCCCTCAAACACCCCCAATGGACGATCCAGGCCAGCTTCTTCAGCGACACTTTTCGGAAATCGCGGCGGATGCTGTCGACCTCGCCGGTCTTGTCCGGGTTGACGAAATGAAAGAACTTGGAAAACAGCACGGCGTTGTGAAAGTAGGCCGGGTAAGCCAGCATCCCGTCCATCTTCATCAGCCTCGCCAGGTAGGTGAAGATGTCGATGACCTTACGGCTCAATCCCAGACCGGGATGTTCCTGGCCGGGAAGGGGCGTGCGGTTCGGGCCGAAGTCGAGGAGCGGGTTCTGAAGGGTGAGCCAGTCGAAAACGAGCACCTTGTACTCCCGGCTCGAAAGCCCCAGCGTCAGGTGGTTTTTGACCTGGAGCCGCCCCTCCTTGATCTTCAGGTCGACGATGACGTTTTCCGGGTCGGGGCGTTTGTAAAAGATCTGAAACCGCTGCAGCGGATACTCGCTGGAGTCGACGCCGTAGTCCAGGGGCCAGAGGTCTCTTTTCTTGGCTTCCCTGAAAAAATTCTTGTGCGCGAGGACGGCGATGACCTCGGCCAGGGAATACCTCCCCAAAAAGAGCGACGACCCCTGAAGACGCCCCACCCCCGAGAACAGGTCCTCTTCGACGAGAAGCGGCTTGGCGCCGGGGCTTGAAAGGGGCCTTTTGCTGCGGTCGGTCATGTTTTCGGAACCGGTCCTATTTTATTTTATCGCCGCGTTTTTCTCAAGACGCGCCGTTTCGCGCCGTCACGAGCTTCGGCCCCGGCGAGGCTCTCCCGGACGTAAAACACCAGCGCGTCGTCCCCCAGCTCAATCGTCCTTTCCTCGGCGAAAAACCGCGGCCGGAACTTCGTTTTCTTGTGACGGCGAAGAACGATCGTCCCCTCCGGGGCGAGGACGTCCCTCTTCCAGATCACCTTGAGGGGATCCCGTTCGTCCAGAAGCCGGTACGGCGGGTCGAGGAAGACGAGGTCGAACCGGACCCCGTCCTTTCCGAGCCGGATGACCGCCCGATTGAACTCCAGGGCGACGACCTCTCCCCGCTCCGCAGCCCCGCAGCGGTCCAAGTTCCGGCGGATGACGTTCGCCGCGGCCGGGAATTCCTCGACAAAGACGGCGAACTTCGCTCCGCGGCTCAGGGCCTCGATGCCCACCGAGCCTGTTCCGGCGAATCCGTCGAGCACACGCGCCCCGCGCACCTCGGGCTCAAGGACATGAAAGAGCGCCTCTTTGAGCTTTTCGGGCATGGGACGGACGCGCGGGTCGGAGACGCGTTTGAGGCTTTTGCCTTTGTAGAGTCCGCGGATGACTTTCAGCATGGAGCCGCTCTAAGAGCAGCCGAAAAAAAACGGACGCGCCGGCGGCCGCTTACCGGTGGCGGTAGACGGACGTCTCCGGCGGTTCCTTGATGTAGGTGTAGACGATGGTCGTCGTCGCGGCCAGGATGTTGGCGATGCCGCACGGCGTCAGGAAGATGACGCCCAGCCCGGCCTTTTCCTTGACGTACAGCCAGTCGAGCTCCAGGGCCGGATTTTCCAGAAGCAGGACATAATACTGACCGGCCACGGCCTTGTCGATCTCAACGCCGTTCTGGAGGATCTTGCGGACTTCCTGATAGAAATCCGTCTCGCTGCCTCGTTCCTTGTCGCCGAACAAATGAACGCTGTCGCCCAACAGCATCTCGCCCTGCTCGACGAAAATCTCGGCCTCCATTTTCGATTCGTCGAAATTCGTCACGCGTCCCACGAACTTCTCGCCGCGGATGGCCGGGGGGGTCTTGGGATCACGGGTCTTGGCCTGAGTCTCGGCCTGAACTTCCAGGGCGATCGAAAGCCGAGCCGCCGTGTCGCCTTCAATGCCGATGATATCCCGCCCGTTGAACTCGCCCTGCTCCGTGACGGCCCCGAACATGTAGAGGCCTCTCTCCAGGCTCTCGAGCTTGAAAAAGCCCAATGCGGACGCGGGTTCGCTTCGATGCGTCGCTCCGCTGGACATGTTCTTAAGAACAACAACGGCGCCTTGAGCCGGAGTGGTCCCGTCATTTTGATAGACGTAGCCTGTCAAACTTCCCTCGGGGAGGGGCTTGGCCCACAGGCCGGACAGCGTCGCCGCCAGAAACAAAAACGCCAACGCCAGAGTTTGCGGTAACAAGAATTCCTTTTTTCTCAGACTCATAAAAATCCCTCCCAACCTAAACGACTCATTAATTATCATATCCACAGAACGTTTTGTCAACAGAAAAGGAAAAAATTCTTTTTTCCGTCACCCCCCGATCCGCTCCCGCCGGATCCCCAAAAGCCTGACCGTCCGGTTCACGGGAATGATCTCCAGCCGGTTCCGGCCGGCCTTCGCATCGACGTCCAGGCTCAGTTCCGGCTCCTCGAAAAAATCCTCCCGGATCACCCGCCCGCGGAAATGCACGGCGATCAAGGGCGTCAAGCCGCCTTCGAAATTTTCAAATTGAAGCGTCATGCGCACCGGCCCGGGCTCGAGCACCATGTCGAACGCCCGCGCGCGCCCCTTGGGCAGAACGCCGTCCCCGACGAACACCGCCTCGGGAGTCAGCACCGCGTCTAGGGCCCTGTCGACCTCCGCCTTTTTCTCCTTTTCGTTCAACCGATCGTAATAGCGCCGGAGCTTGAACATAATCTCCCCGTTTCGGGGCTGAAGCTCCAGAGCCCGGCGATAGAGGTCCTCGGGCTCGTAGATGAAATTGAGCTTGTCGTAGGCGTCGGCGGTGAGGGTGAAGATTTCGGCCAGGAAAGGCTTCTGCGCCTCCTGGAGAACGATCACCCCGCCTTGAACGGCGCCGCCCAGGGCGGTGATGCCGCTGTATTTGTTCAGCTTGAACATGAGGAACACTTCGAAGGCCAGCCGTCTGAGATCGCCGACGGTCGGCCTGATGAACGATTCCTCGCGCAGGATGTTGATTTCCCGGAGGAACGTCTCGAGCTCCAAGATCCGCCCGTAGTTGTCCTCGAGCTCCAGATAGGCCCTCAGGTCCGCCTCGGCGTCCTCGAGCCGCCGGGACTTGAGCAGCCTGGCCTTGGCCCGGTCGAGAAGCGCCTCTCTCCTCAACACCTGGTGTTTCAGGACCTCGGCCTCCGCGCCTTCCGTCTCACTGAGAGCGGCGTAAAACCGGATGCCGTCCAAGAGACGGAGGCAGGCATCGGGATTCCCCTCATCCTTCTCCCTAAGGGCCCGGTTGTATTCGAGTGTTTCCGCCCGCGCCAGAAGCCGATGCCTCGTCTCCAGGGCCTCGGACTTGCCGCCCAGGAAGTCGGCATAGGCGCGCAAAAGCCTCGCGGAATCGGGGAGCGTCTCTTCGAGCAGGGCGTTGTCGCCGACGGTCAGATCCCAGACCTGAAGAATGGAGAAAAACTGTTCGACGTTTTCCCGGGCCAGGACATCCCGGACAAGCTCCAGGGCCCGCGCCCTTTGCGTTTCGTCCAAGCGCGGCCAATTTTCCAGGAGCTCGCGGCAAAGATCGAAATCGATCGGCGATCTCTTCCCGGCCAGTCGGGCCGCCTTCCACAATTCGGGCAGGCTGTCGGGACCGCCGGCCGCCGAAAGATAATTGAGATAGCGGAGCGTCCGGGAATACAGGAGGTGTCCGGCCGCCGAGGCCGGATTGAGCCGCAGCGACCGGCGCAAAAGGTTTTCGGCCCGCCGCAGGTTGCGCTCGGCCTCAGCGGTGTCCGGCAGGGCTTCCAGGGCCAGGTCGAGCCGGGCTTTCCCTTCTTCGGCCAGGGTCTGGTCCATAACCGGCCAGATCCGGTTGGCCGGCTGCAAAGCGGCGATTTTCTCCTCCGGCCCGAGCCGGTCTCTTTTCGAGCGATAGAAGGCATGAAAATTCAGGTACAAGCCGACGGCCAGCGCCGCCGACGCGAGCAGCGCCGCCGCCGCAACCGCTCTCTTTGTGCCGCTCATTTACAGGCCCGGCTCCGGAGTGAACGAAGACGTCATGCGATGGTGGACGATCGCGGCCGTCAGACTCAGGATGACGGCGAAGAGCAGGCCGTTGGCCGGGATGTGGAGGTTGAAATCGGTGAAGCTGTGGATGAGCATCACCGCGCACGAGACGAGCCCGCCCATGGCCAGGCCCTTGACCTCCAGGTTGCGCCGGGCCCGCCAAACCCGGAACGAGCGGACCAGGATCCAGAAGACGGCCCCGGCCAGAAGAAGAAACCCCAGGATGCCCGTCTCGGACATGAGCTCCAGGTAATCGTTGTGGACATGAGTCAGCCGCATCTCCCCGCCTGTCCGATCGTAGGCCGGATAGACGGAGGCGAACGTCCCCAACCCGGTGCCGAACACGGGGTAATCCCCGACGATGGGCATGATGTTCTCCCAGAACAGCGTCCGCCCGCCCTTGAAGATCGTGTCGTCGGCGTAGAAGCGGTTCATGACGGCCGACATGCCCGCCGCCAGCGAGAAGACGAGGATAGCCAGGAATGAGACGGTCAGGAGATTGCGTGCCAGCCGCCTCCCCTCGCCCGCGTAGGTCATCTGGAAAAGGATCATCTCCAAAAGCAGCAGGAAGGTGAAGATGACCAGGAACACCCCGGCGCGCGACTGGGACTTGACGACGGCCACGGCCATGACCACGACCGCGGCGATGAGCACGATGTTGAGGGCCACCGATTTCCGGGAGAAATGGGAAAAAATCTCGCCGAGCTCGCTCCGCGAGCCCCTCGTCCTCAGGGAAAAAAATCCGATGCGGGCGATGAGAAAACCAAGGGCGATGGGAATGATCATCTCCAGGTATCCGGCCAGGTGGTTGCGGTTGACGAACGTGCCGGTCACCGAATCCAGGTTGAT
>JAFGAV010000116.1 GCA_016933515.1 Candidatus Aminicenantota bacterium | reverse complement strand
GGGTCGGCATCCGCTCCTTGGGGACGACGACGACTTGCCCGCCGCGCTTGAGGACCAGTTCCCCCAGGTCGTCGAGCAGATCGTCGATCTCCGGATCGGACGGGTCGGCCGACTCGACCCGGCCGCTCGAGGCGTCGATCCGACCGGGAACCTGGCGCCCGGCTTCGATGAGCAGCGCCGCCACGCGGCCGGCCGCGGCCGCCGCGGCGGCCTGGGCCGGATCGTCGGAGCCGAGCCCCTTGGCTTTCGCCTCCCCGAATTCTTCGACCAGCTTGGCCAGCCGCGCCAGATAGCGGGGCTCGAACGCTTGCCAGGCGCGCCGGCGGAGATCTTCGGCCGACAGGGCGTCAGGATGAATGTCGATGCCTTCGTCCGCCAGTTGAGGATTGCGGCTGACCTTGCGGAAAAGGGCGGCGTGCTCCGGAAGAGCGGCCAGAAGCAAAGGCAGTCCTGAGGGCCGCGAATGGTGCTCCAGGACAGCGCGGTCGACGGCGCGGAAAAACCGCTCCGCGTCCTTGTCCACCTCGTCTTTCTTGCCGCCGTGCCCGTGGCGCATGGGCGTTTTTCCCGCCCCGAGGCCGTAGGAGGCGACCGTAAGATGCGGCTCCGTCAATTCCTTGCCCAGCGCTTCGGTGATTGTCCGCGGCACCCCCAGCGCCGGCTCGATTTCGTCCAGGACGTCCCGGTTTCCCTCGAAGAGCTTGATGTCCTGCCGGCTCAGTCCGAGAATCTGGTATCGGTCGGCCGATTGAAAAATTCGTATCAGCGGCTTGATGTGGAAGCTGTCGGCCACGACCGCGCGTTCGGGAACGGGCCTCTGGAGCTTGAAGACCTTGAACAGGCCGGGAGAGGCGAGCACGGCCAATCCGTCCAGAGTGTGGTTCCAGAAACCGCGGTCGGCGGCCAGGGCCCGGAAAGGCTCCAGGAAGGCCCGTGTCTCGGACGGCGAGTATTTCTGCGCCAGAGAGTTCTCCATGCGTTTGACCAGATTCCCAAACCGGATCGGATCCTGCCGGTTGTCGGGGTGATGCCGGAAAGTCGGCTGGTAGAGCGAGAGGCACGGAGGCTTCTGCGCGCTCAGAAACTCCGCTAAACGGAATCCAACTCCTGGAGAATCCGTCATTTCCGCCCTCCTTGCCGTCGGCTTCGCGTTTTCTCTAATCGATGAAAGAATTATATCATCATCGGCGTTAAGGAGGAACCCGGCGCCAAAGATTAAGAAATGATGAGTCTGACCGCCCCAATTCAGGCCTGGAGAGGAAGCTTTTAAAGCGCCAGACAGGCAGGGCCCTGAAGAATCTCATGGAGCGCGCAATAAGAGCCCGGCGGGAAAAAAAGATTGACGGACCTTCTCGGCTGCGGTTATCCTTGGAATAGACGACCAGATGGGGACCGGCCATGAAATGCCCGAAATGTCAGCATGAAAACCCGGATGATTCCTCCTTTTGCGGGAAATGCGGAGCCGCGCTGATTCAGAAAAGCCGTCCTCCGTTCAGCGAAGCCGAAGGAATCTCCCAAGAGGAGCTGTCCAAGGGCCAAAGCCTTTCCGGCCGCTACCGGATCATCGAGGAGCTGGGCCGGGGAGGGATGGGAAAGGTCTATCGCGCCGAAGACGCGAGCCTGTCCCGCCAGGTGGCGATCAAGATCCTGCCCCGGGAATTCGCCGGCGATTCCGAGAGGCTGGCCCGCTTCAAGAGGGAAGGGAAAATACTGGCCTCCCTCAATCATTCCAACATCGCCACGATTCACGGCCTGGAAGAGGATGAGGGTCGCCAGTTCCTGGTCATGGAAC
Organism: Candidatus Aminicenantota bacterium; assembly: GCA_016933515.1. Taxonomy (GTDB): domain Bacteria; phylum Acidobacteriota; class Aminicenantia; order Aminicenantales; family JAFGAV01; genus JAFGAV01. The sequence goes on along the minus strand of JAFGAV010000116.1, from coordinate 4,225 downwards.
TCGTCGAAGGCCAGACGCTCGCCGAGCGGCTCATGAAAGGAGCTCTTCCTCTGGAGGAGGCCCTCCTTATCGGCCGACAAATCGCCGAGGGGCTTCAGGCGGCTCATGAAAAAGGCGTCATCCACCGCGACCTCAAGCCGGCCAATGTCAAAATCACTCCCGAAGGCAAGGTCAAGATCCTGGACTTCGGACTGGCCAAGGCGTTCGTCAGCGACTCGGAATCCGCCGAGTCTTCTCCGACGCTGTCCATAACGGACAGGATGACAGTGCCGGGAATCATTCTCGGCACCGCTTCCTACATGAGCCCGGAGCAGGCGAAAGGCAGGCGGGTCGACCGACGGACCGACATCTGGGCCCTGGGGTGCATCCTTTTTGAGAGCCTGACGGGCCGCCGCGCTTTCCAGGGCGAAACGGTCACCGAAATAGTGGCCGCGGTCCTCAAGGGCGAACCGGACTGGACGCTCCTTCCTGAAAACACGCCCTATGTCATCCGAACCTTGCTGGAATGGTGCCTGCGGAAGGACCCCGACCTCCGTCTTCACGATGCCGCCGACGCCCTGATCGCCATGCAGGAAACGAAGGGCTGGCCCCTGGAGAAAATAACGATGCCCGAACGGAAGCGGCTCCATCCCGCTTTTCTCGCCGGAGCCTGCGGCCTGGCGCTCGTCGTCGGGATTTTAATAGGCCCGCCGGTCGGGACATTGTTTCATCCGGATGCGTTTTCTTCAGCCTCGTCTCCGGTGCGCACATCGGTCAATATCAAACCGGGCTGGCAGCTGGCGAGCCTGGATTTCCTGAATATAGAATCCATTCTTCAGACCCGAACGGAAATGGCTCTTTCGAATGACGGACGCTTTCTCGTTTTCAGCGCCACCGAAAATCAACCGGGATCCGGTGCTGCAGCTTCCCTTTTCCTGAGAAGGCTGGACAAGCTTGAAGCCGAGCCCGTCAGCGGGACGGAAGGAGGGTCCAGCCCGTTCTTTTCCCCGGACGGCGAATGGCTCGGATTCTGGGCCGATGGAAAACTGAAGAAGGTTCCGGTCGAAGGAGGAATTCCGATTGTCCTGTGCGATGTCCCTCGTCCCTACGGCTTCAGCTGGGGAACGGATGACCGCATCGTTTTCTCGCGGGACAGACATACGGGGCTGTTCAGAGTTTCGGCTGATGGAGGCGCGATCGAAACTTTGACCGTGCCCGATCGTTCCCGAGGAGAAATCGCCCACTATCTGCCTCATTGTCTGCCGGGCGGCAGGGGAATTGTGTTCACGGTGAAGAAACATTACTGGGATCTTCAGCCCGGAGTCGCCGTATGGGAATCCAAAACGCGGAAATGGCGGACCCTTCTTGAAAACGCGGCGGATGCCCGCTATGTGCCCACCGGCCATCTGGCCTTTCTCCGTCAGGGGACGTTGATCATCGCTCCCTTCAGTCTGGACAAGCTCGAGATCACGAGCCCTCCTGTTCCCGCCGTCGCGGATATCGCCCAGGCTCTCAATTCAACACAATCATTCATGGAAACCGCGGCTGGCCAATTCAGTCTGTCGTCCACGGGATCCCTGATCTATGCCTCGGGAGGGATCGTTCCGGACAAGGAAAATTCCGTGCTCTGGATGGATGCCGAGGCACGAGTCGAACCGGCCGTGCCGTTCAAAGCCGGATTTTGGTCCGTGCGTCTCTCGCCTGACGGCCGCCGGATCGCCTATACGACCATGGGGACAAAAAGCGCGGTTTGGATTCATGACCTCCTCCGCGGCACGGATATGAAGATGACCACCGAGGGAGTGTCCCAATGGGCGGTTTGGACGCCGGATGGAAAACGGCTGATCTTCGACTGGCTGAGAGAGGGCGTTCCGAATATTTACTGGGAAGCCGCTGACGGCAGTTCTCCGATGGAGCGGTTGACGAATTCCGAATATATGCAGTGGCCCTCGTCCATCAGTCCGGACGGCGAGACGCTGGCCATTGTGGAAGAACGTGGAGAAACCGGCCGAGACATCTGTTTCCTCGATGTCCGTGAACGTCGGATCACGCCTTTCCTGCAAACTCGGTTTGATGAAACGGATCCGCAGTTTTCCCCTGACGGGAAGTGGATCGCCTATTGTACCAACGAATCGGGCCGCTGGGAGGTCTCTGTTCAGCCTTTCCCCGGAAGCGGAAGCCGATGGCAGATCTCCCATGAGGGAGGGGCGAATCCTTGTTGGGCTCCGGACGGAAAGCGGCTTTACTACAGGTCATGGCGGGGAGGAAATGAGATCTGGGTGGTCGATGTCCAGACGGATTCCGGTTTTTCTGCGGGGAAACCGCGGTTTCATATGAAGACCGAAGGATACTCCAGCAGATTGGTGCGATTATGGGATATCTCCCCCGACGGCCGAAGATTTCTGGCTGTGAAGGAGGATGAAAGAAAGCTTCAGCCCATCACCGAAATGATCCTCGTCCAGAACTGGTTTTCCGAGGTCAAGCGGCTTTTTCGCGCGAAGAAGGACTCATAAAAGGTCGCAGCGGGAAGGGACAAAAGCATCGATTTCAAGCAAGAGCGGCGGACGTTGTCCCTTCGGCCGGCACCCGTCCTGATAATGGAATCGCGCATCGTCAAATCTTCTTCGTTTAAAGGGAATCACCTCTCGCTGTTTGCTCTCTGGCAAGTTGCGTCGAAAGCCGGCCCGGTCAATTCATGCCTGCCTTTTCGACGCATCGCCGTGGAGGACCCAGAGGCATTCGCCTCCTTGTTCTTCCCACGGGTTGATCAACGAGCCGCCGGAGGACTAGTGCCGGATTTCCTGAAGAATGTGCGTTCCACTTTGACGCTAAGCAGACTGCCGACAAACAGCGGACAGAAAAAACCGTAGACCAGAGCCCAGGAGCATTCCCCGAGAGGAACTCCCAGAACCGTGATTCCCCAAAAAGCGCTTAAGTTCCATTGATGGACAAAGGCCGGTCAGATGAAGTAAATCAATTTTAACGAAACGAAATAAAACAACGCGGATTTCCATATTCCTTGGAGGGCCAGCCGGCGCAATTCGCCATGCCGGAAAAATAAAAACAGGGCGACTATGGCATTGGAAAGAATAAGAGAAGTCATTTTTTGAAATCCGACGAGAACAAGTGAAAACTCCCCGGGCTAAAGCCCGGTGAGTTTTCACTTCTCCGGGATTCGCAAAGACGAGTCATTTAGATGATCTTCCGCGGCGGCTATGGGGGTTGTTTCCGGTCTTGACATCGTCTGAGCGCCGAATTTGGTATAATAAAAAGAGAAGGATGGGATTTCAGGGCAATTCCGGAAGCGTCGCCGCCGAGCTTAAAGGCCGTTTCATGTCTTCAAAAATCGATTGGCTGACCGTGATCGCCATCGCGGCGATCGCGATCAGCGTCAACGTGAGCTTTCATGAAGGGGTTCACGCCCTGACCTGCGTCGCGGTCGGAGGTGAGCTGAAAGAGTATTCCGCGCTCTATGCCGAGTGCGCGGCCGCGACCCCCTGGCAGGAAAAGGTCGTCGCCGGCAGCGCGCCCGCAGCCAACATCATCGCCGGCACGTGCCTCTGGCTGATCCTTCTCGGCGCGAGGAGGCTGGCGCCTCGGGCGCATCTTTTTCTCTGGCTGCTCATGGTGATGAACTGGCTCTATGGCGCCGGGTACTGGATCTTCTCCGGCGTGGCCAATGTCGGTGATTGGGCGCAAGTGATCGAGGGCTGGGAACCGCACTGGCTGTTCCGAGCGGGAATGGTCGTTTTCGGCGCGATCGTCTACGTCCTGTTCGTCCGGCTTGCGCTCCGGGCGTTCGGCCGCCTGGCGGGCGGCGCCGAGCCCCTCAGGATGGCCCGGAGAATCGGCCTGGTCTCCTATACCGCCGCGGTCGCCGTGGTGCTCCTGGCCGGCCTGTTCTCTCCCCATGGGCCCCTCGGTCTGCCCGCTGTCGCCGGCTTGGCGGCCGCAGCGGGCAGCCTGTCGCCGCTGGCGTGGGCCATGCGCTGGTTTAAGGCCGATGCGGGCCGGGGGCCGTTGAAAATTTCTCGAAGTCGTGTCTGGATCGCCGCGGCGGCCGTCGTGGTTTTCCTCTATGCGTTCGTCCTAGGGCGGACTCTGTATTTCTAAAGAAGGAAGATTACACCCTGATAATGGCGCGTCTTGGAGCCCAACGGAGGTGCTTTCCCGGGCGATCAGGGAATTGAAGCCGGACAGGGATCTCATCGGGACGAGCCAGGAATGAATTGACTGACCGCCTCGG
>JAFGAV010000115.1 GCA_016933515.1 Candidatus Aminicenantota bacterium | reverse complement strand
GAGGGACAGGGGCCGCCGGCTGTAGGAGCGGACGCTCCGCCGGGCCGCGAGCGTCTCGCCCAGGGGGCGGGCCAGACCGGCCTCGGACTCGGGAAGGGAGAAGCGCGGGCTCCCCGGATAGGACTTGAACTCCTTAGGCCGGCGCGCCCAGTCGAGCTGTCCGCCGGGAAGACGGCCCCGCTCGTACTTGGACCGGCTCTGAAACTCGTCGCCGTAGGATTCGCTCACCGCCATCTCCTTTTCTTCTCCGCCCCAAGCGGCCGGTCTCCGCGATTCCGGTTTTTAAACCGGCTGCCGAGCGGCGGCCCGGGGTTCTTTATCATCCTAAGCCATGTCCTCCCCAGAATCCGGGTCGGGACGGGCGCTTCGCTTCGCCGGCCTCCCGGTTCTCGTCAGGCCCAGACCGGACAGGAACTCAGGGCGCTTCGTTGCATCGCCGCATTTAAAAGCGGCCTCGTGCGGCCGCACGACGCCGCTTTCTCCCCGGCGGTTGTGCTTCTTCCCGGCAGCTCCTCAGGCCCGGCGCAAGAGGGCCGAGGCCTCGTAATCCTCCATCATCTCCTCGAACAGGTCGGGCCTTTTCTCCTTCAGCTCGATGGCGTAGTCCAGGAAGCGTTGGATGCCGTCGCCGAGGATCCGGCGCGCTTTGTCCAGGACGGGCTTCTTGCTCCGGGCCTCGAGGATGAAGAGCTTCTTGGGATTGTTTTCCTTGAAGGCCGCGACGTCGGATATGAAGTGCAGGATGAAGATCATGTCGTTGAAGATTTCCTCGAAGTCGAAGGTGATGGCCCGCTCCATGAAGGCCAGCCACACGCCGCGGGCGCGGACGTATTCCATGATCACCGGCTCCATGGCCGGGAGCGATTTGTATTCCACCTTTTCCGCCTCGCGGCGCATGAGGCGCAGCTCCTCGAGCGAGGCGCGGCGGATGGAGGACATCGTCAGGCGGGGGGTCTTCAGGGCCTCGAAATTGGCCAGGAAGAGGTTGCGCATCTCGGAACGGAACATGGTGCTCTTGATGAACATCAGCTGCCGCCTCTTGGAGCGCGCGGCCCGTCTTTCAAGGATCCGTTCGATGATGAACACAGCCAGGAGCACTTCGAGGGGGATGGCCGCCAGGTGGAGGAAGAATTCGAAGTGGACGAACTGGACCAGGACGAGAAAAAGCAGGGCTGCGGCGAGAAGAGCAACGGGGACGCCGACGCTGATGTTGCGGTCTGTCTTCATGGGCGCCCTCCCCTGCGTCCGTATAGCACAATCCCGCGGCGGCGGTCAAGAAAATGAGGCGGGTCGGAAAAGGGCGGCATCGCGATGCCATGCCGCAGACCCCCCGACTCCCCGAGGGAATTCGGGGAGCGCTCGATGGCGTCTGCGAAAAGGGGAGACGCGTCGCCGCACTCCCAAAAAGACGCGCCCGGCGCGAGGGGGTCGGCGGGCACGCGTCATGAGGCCGCTCCGGTTATGCCTTTGGCCGCAGTTCGGATGCGAGGTGACGGTCGTTGGTGAATTGAAGCCCGCTTGGATGAATCCGATCTGCAGCTTAATAAGGTGAATAGGTATGATGTCCCCCTATTTAGGGGGGGGTGTCAGGAATTTGAAGGCGAACGGCGATCCTGAGCCGCCGAAAATCAGGACATCGCCGTGGGAGAGGAGCTTCTGGCCGCCCATCTTCTGGCCTCCGATTTGTTCGCCCTCCACCAGGGTCCCGTAGAAACTTCCCCGGTCCTCGAGGAGGAAGAGGCCGTTCCGGAAGTCGATTCGGCAGTGCTCGCGGGAGACGAAGGCCGCCGCGCCGCGCTCCTTGAGATAGAGATCGTTGGCCGCCGGAGAGTCCGGACGGCGGCGGGACGGGACGAGCGGCATGATGCGCCGCCGCGAATCGCGTCCGATGCGAAAGGGAAAATGAGGGATTTGGAGTTCCGGCCGGCCGAGCGCCCTCTCCGCCTCGGGCGTCAAAGCCTTGAGGAACGCCTCCGGCGCTTTCAGTTCCGGACCCGCCATGGCTGTCCCCTGTGCTTCAAGATTTTGTATTATTTTATAAAGATAAGAAACAGGAAATCAAGCGTTCTTTGGCTCTATGACGCATTGAGGGGTGAAATCCAGTCTGAGGGCAAATGCTCACGCTAAAGGACCGCACAAAACGTTATGGAACCGTGCTCTTTGGGTTTGTCCGACGGCTTTTCGGCGCCGTCATCCGTCAATTCCTCGGCGGCCCTTTCCCTCGCCCGGCCAGCCGTGCTTTCCCGGACAGGGGCGAAGCGGAAATCCCGGCGAAGCCGACGGGCGGCTAAGCGGCCGCGGCTTTCAGGTGCTTCTTCAGGTAGCGGCCGGTGATCGACTCGGGCGCCGCGGCCACCTCCTCCGGAGTGCCGGCGGCCACGACCCGTCCGCCCCGCTCCCCGCCCTCGGGACCGAGGTCGATCACCCAATCGGCGCACTTGATGACGTCCAGGTTGTGTTCGATGACGCAGATGCTGTGGCCCTCGCCGACGAGCCGCTCAAAGGCCCGCAGCAGAACGGCCACGTCGTCGGGGTGGAGCCCAACGGTCGGCTCGTCGAACAAATAGAGGATCCGCTTTTCCCGCTCGTGGATGAGATGGTGGGCCAGCTTGATGCGCTGCAGCTCGCCGCCGGAGAGAGTGGTCGTCGGCTGCCCCAGGCGCAGGTACCCCAGGCCCACGTCCCGGAGCGGCGAAAGCTTCTTGACGATGCGCGGCTGGTCCGCGAAAAAGGCGACGGCCTCCTCGACGCTGAGTTCGAGGACCTGGTGGATGTTTTTCCCCCGGTAGGGGATGTCCAGGACCTCGGCCTTGAACCGGCGTCCGAGGCAGGCCTCGCACGTCAGGACGACGTCCGAGAGAAACTGCATCTCCACGACCTTCCGGCCGTCGCCCTGGCATTCTTCGCACCGGCCGCCGGGGGTGTTGAACGAGAACATGCCCGGGCCCATGCCCTGGGCGCGCGCCTCGCGCGTTCGGCTGAAGAGGAGCCGGATGTCGTCCATGGCCTTGGTGTAGGTGGCCGGGATCGAGCGCAGGGAGGCGCTGAGCGGCGCCTGGTCGACGAGCACGAGCTTGTCCACGCGCGATCGGCCCAGGATGCGGTCGCAGCCTTCGGGCTCGCCTTTCTCCCAGTTCCGGTGAAGGATGTCGGCCAGCAGCGTGCTCTTGCCCGAGCCGCTGACTCCGGTGAGACAGGAGAAAACGCCAAGGGGGATGCGGACGTCGATGTCCTTGAGGTTGTGTTTGCGCGCGCCCCGGACCGTGACCGCGCCCCGGGGGCGTCGCCGTTCGGACGGGACGGGGATGCGCCGGCGGCCGGAGAGATAGTGAGCGGTCAGGGACGACTCGTCGCGCAGGAAGCGGTCCATCGGGCCGGCGAAAATCACCCGCCCGCCCGCCGCGCCCGCTCCGGGGCCGAGGTCGACGGCGTATTCAGCGGCCCGGATGATGTCCGGATCGTGCTCGACCACGACCACGGTGTTGCCGATGTCCTTGAGCGAGCGGAGAATGGCCGTCAGGCGGTCGTTGTCCCGGGCGTGAAGGCCCACGCTCGGCTCGTCCAGGACAAAGAGGGCGCCGACAAGGGACGACCCCAGGGCCGCGGCCAGGTTGATGCGCTGGGCCTCGCCGCCGCTCAGGGTGAAGGTCATGCGGTCTAGGGTGAGGTAGTCGAGGCCGACTTCGAGGAGGAAGCGGAGGCGTCCGACGATCTCGGCGCGCAGCCGGCCGGCCACCTTTTCCTCGAAGGGCTTGAGGGCGAGGGCGGTGAAAAAGGCGTGCGCCTCCTCGACCGTCATTTGCGCCACCCGGCCGATGTCCAGGCCTCCGATGCGGACGGAAAGCGCCCGGGGATTGAGCCGGGTTTTCCCGCAGGCTGGGCAGGGCGCGTACTTGCGGTACCGGGCCAGAAGGACCCGGTTCTGGACCTTGTACTGCTTGCGCTGCAGCCAACGGAAGTAGCCCTTGACGCCGTAGAACCCCTTCTCGCCGTCAAGGACGAATCGCTGCCATTCGGGTTTGAGGTTCTTGAAAGGCACGTCGGTGGGGATGCCGCGGCGGCGCGCCTGACGGATCATCTCCCTCATCAGGCCGCGCGACTTGGGCTTGGTCCAGGGCTCGACCGCGCCCTCCTCGAGCGACTTCGTCCGGTCGGGGATGACCTTGTCCTCGTCGATGACCGCCAGGTCGCCGAACCCGTGGCATACAGGGCAGGCGCCCTGCGGGCTGTTGAAGGAGAAGAGGTTGGGGAACGGCTCCTCGTAGACGAGCCGGCATTCCTTGCACTCCAGACGGTCCGAAAAAAGGATCTCCTCTCCGTTTTCGATCCGGACCTTGACCACGCCGCCGCCGTTCCTCAGGCCGAGCTCGAGGGAGTCGGCCGCGCGGTCGCGCTCGGCGGGGTCGATGGCCAGGCGGTCGACGAGGATGTCAAGGTCCGGCCCGGCGGCGGGGTCTTTCAGCTCGTCGAGGGGGATGACCCGTCCGTTTTGAGCGACGCGGAAAAATCCCATTTTTTTCAGGGCGGCCGGGTTTTTGTCCGGCGGCCAGGCGAACGTGATGAGGGCTTTCGTTCCCGCGGGGAGGGCGAACAGCCGGTCCACGGCCGAGTCGATCGTGTCTCGGGAGACGGGCCGTCCGCACTTCAGGCAGTGGACCGTGCCCACCCGGGCGAAAAGGACGCGGAGGTAGTCGTGGATCTCGGTCACCGTGGCCACGGTCGAGCGCGGGTTCTTGGTCGAGGCCTTCTGCTGGATGGCGATCGCCGGCGGGATGCCCTCGATGAGGTCGGCGTCGGGCTTGTCCATGCGCTCCAGGAACTGCCGGGCGTAGGAGGACAGGGACTCGAGGTAGCGGCGCTGGCCCTCGGCGTAGAGCGTGTCGAAAGCGAGGGAGGATTTGCCCGAGCCGCTCACGCCGGTGATGAGGATGAGGCTGTCGAGGGGGAGGTCGAGGTCGATGTTTTTGAGATTGTGGACGCGGACGCCGCGCAGAACGATGCGCTCGTCCTGTTTGTCCTGCTCGGGGCTCATGGAAGGAAATTATACGGGGTCGCGTCTCCACTTTCCACTTTTAGGCAAGGACCGGTGGCCTCACTGAAGTGGAAAGCGAAGACGCGACTCCGCCTGTTCGTCTGCTCGGCTCAGCCCGCGGCCAGGGCCGCCAGGCGCTTGCGGGCGTCGGCGGGCTCGGGGTGGGTCTTATCCGCGTCCTTCCAGTATTCGAGGAACTTGCGGTATTCGACGACGGCGCCGGGCTTGTCGCCCTTTTCTTCGAGGACCCGGCCCAGGCGGTAGTGGTAGAGGGGGTGAATGAGGCGGCGGTAGCGGTTGTCCTCGTTCACGGTCATGAGCCGCTTGTATTTGGCCGCGGCCTTGTCGAGTTCCCCCAGTTTCCAGTGCGCGCGGGCCGCGACGTCGATCTGGAACGGCATGTTGTAGGGAACGCTATCGACCGTATTCATGCCGGGGAAATTCCAGAGAACGAATTTCGCCGCCTCGGCCAGGGCCGTCCTGGGATCGTTTTCCGCGAGGGCCAGCTCGGCGCGCAGAATTTGAAGAATGAGCTTAACGCGCGGGAATAGAGTCTCTGTTTCGCAGCCGGACATGAGCCGCTCGGCCTCGGCCGCGCGGCGCCGGGCGGCCTCAAGCCGCCCCTGTTTGAGGTCGATCCAGCCCAGCCGTAAGGTGTAACGAGCTCCGTGCAATTTTTTCGATGTCTCGTTCCAGGACTCCGCGGCGATTTCCGCGAGCCGGCTCTCGAACACGCTTCGCGTCCGGTCGAACCAGCCCAGCTCGCAGGAGAGATAGCCCAGCGTATGATCCGCGGCCTGCATAATAAAGTCCGACCGGCTGGCTTCGCCGATCTGTCTCAAAGACTGGAACCCGGCCTGGGCCTTCTCCAGGCGACCCTGGAGGTAGTCTAAAAAGTATTGGATGTAGAGGCCCTCCATCCTTGCCGTATCGGTCGCGCGGTTCAGGAATTCCCGGATCCAGCGCTCCGATTCGGCGTAGTTTTCCTGGAGGGCATAGAGGTAAGCCAGTCCTACGCAGGAGCCCGTGAAATCCGTTTTCAAGCCGGCGGCCTCTTTGTATTTCGCCTCGGCCAGGTCGAACCGCCCCATGTGCACGTAGAGCTCGGCCAGGGAGTCCACGGGATTGGGGTCGCCAGGGTTGGCCGAGATGTAGCGCTGGAAAACCGCTTCGGCTTTCCGGTAGTCGCCCATTCCGGCATAGGAATAGCCGAGCATGTTGAGGGCTCCGCCGAAGTCCGGGTCGAGAGAGACGGCTTTTTCAAGTTCAACGACGGCGTCGGAGAATCGATCGTCGGCGTAATAGTCCGCTCCCAGTTTGTAATGGGCGTGTTTCTCCTGGGGGTATTTCTCCGTCAGCTCGAGGAGGAGGCGCCGTTCCTTGGCCTGGTCACTCTCGATCGACTGGGCGTATTCCGCTTCGATGAAGAGCCGCTCCTTCTCCGTGGCCTTGCCCGCGAATTCCATGGCCTTCTTCAGGGCGTCGTCCCGTCCCGCGGTATCGACGAGATAAAAACTCACCTGAGCGAGGTAGAGATAGGCCACGGCGAACGTCGGGTCCAGGGCGACGGCCTTTTCCAGAAATCTCTTGGCGTCGGCTACGTTAAGATTTTCCATGTCGTTCCGGCCGCGGATGAAATAATTGTAGGCCTCCATGGAGGAGGTGGTCAGGTCCATGACCTTGGGCTGGGGCTTCTCGAGCTTGAGGGGGAGACGGCCTATGTTCCTGGAGACGGCGCGGCTGAGCTCGTCAATCTGCGACCGGAGTATGCTGTCCACGCCCTGGCCGCGCGCGCCCGCGCTTTTCAGGAGCTTCTTGGTGGACGCCTCGAG
>JAFGAV010000114.1 GCA_016933515.1 Candidatus Aminicenantota bacterium | reverse complement strand
TCTGACGATCCTGGAGGGGAAGGTCGTCTATTCGGGAGAGACTGCTCCAGTTTTTTGACTCAATGAAACGGATGTCCTGTTCATGGCCCTGGTCGGCGCGAGCGTCATCTGGCTTCGCAGGAAAAGGAGAGAGGTGGACCGCCCTTATAGGACTCTCGGCTATCCTGGCACGCCGCTTGTTTTCGTTCTCATCTCCGTTTTCTTCCTGGCCAACACCCTCATCCACAAACCGGTCCAGGCGTACGCGGCCATCGGCTGTATGGTGCTGAAACTGCCGTTCTATTTTTTATTCAGGAAGAACCGCCGAACGGACATCTAGCGGCCGCGCGGCGGCTTCTCGGACTTCTTGGCTTTTCCTCTTTTTCCGGAAAGTCTTTTTCTTGCCGGCCTTTCTTTTGTCTGCTTGTCTCCCGGCGCTTGCTTGCTTGTCTTCCCTTCTTTCTTCACCCGCTTTTTCTTGACCATCATTCTTGTTCCGGTTGGCGGGGCCGGGACCGTCTCGATGTCCACGCCGAAGACTTCCGCGAGCTCGGACTCTTCGAGCCCGGCCGGACCGGACGCCGATGCCTCCGCCAGCGCGCCTCCGCGAACCGCCTCCGCGACGAGCTCCAGGTGATCAACCCCTCTCAAGACGAACAGGAGCTCCGGCCTGTCGTCGAGTCGTGCTCCCACTCCGTAGAGCGTCGCCGCGACGTGTTTGCACATGGTCGCGTAATCGGGACAGGAGCAGCGCAGCTCGATTTCGCTGGGCCGGGGGAAGAGGCCGTCCGTTCGGTGGGTGATGATCCTCATCACCGCGTCCGACAGACGCCCCTGCAGAAGCTCGATGACCGAGGCGATCCCTCCCGCGCAAGACTTCCTGATCGCCGTCCATCGCGCCTTGGGCAATTTCTTGATGCCGATCTCGACGTCGTAGAGGCTCGTCCCGACGACCCGGGCGTCCACACGTCCGGGCTTGATGACAAGATCGCAGACCGACCCGTTGCGGACATAGGACCGCCCCCGCGGCAGGCGGTTCCAAAAATCGCTGTGCGACTCCAGGTGGTCGCACCAGGCCTTGCCCCAGAAAGTCCGGGCGATCGTCCGGCCATCGATTGTCACGGGATCGAGTTTTTCCCCTTTCTTTTTCAACTGCTCAAGCCGCCGCTCCGCCTTGGCCCGGCGCTCCGCTACCGGCACGTAGCGCGGCCAACCCCAGTCGTATCTTCCTCCCCATCTTCTTCTCCATCGTCTGCCCATGGTTCACTCCGTAATCGTGCGGTGGATGTCCAGCGCCACGAATTCCAGCAATTCCGCATCCGGCATCTCGGTGAGCCGTTTCTCTGCTCCTTCTTCGATCAAGCCCTTTGCCAGGTCCGTTTTTTCGGCGATGAGCGCATCGATTTTCTCCTCGATCGTCCCCCGGCAGACGAACTTGTGAACCATGACGTTTTTCGTCTGGCCGATGCGGAAGGCCCTGTCCGTGGCCTGGTTCTCCACGGCCGGGTTCCACCAGCGGTCGAAATGGATGACGTGCCCGGCGGCGGTCAGGTTGAGTCCCGTCCCGCCCGCCTTGAGCGAAAGGACAAAAAAAGGCGGGCCGCCGTCCCGCTGGAAGGCTTCGACATAGCCGCGGCGCCGCCCCACCGGCGTTCCGCCGTGAAGAACCAAGCCCGGCCGGCCGAACACCCCAGCCAGGAATTCCGCCAGGGGCCCGGTGATTTCCCGGAACTGGGTGAAGATCAGGGCTTTCTCCTGCCGCGCCGCCAGCTCCTCGCACAGTTCCCGGAGCCGGCCGAACTTTCCGCTTCGGTCGGGGTCGTAGTCACCGTCCGCCACGGCGTGGGCGGGATGGTTGCAGATTTGCTTGAAACGAAGGATGGCGGCCAGGACGACGCCGCGCCGCTCGATGCCGGCGCTTGTCTCCAGCCGTTCGGCCAGGCTCCGGACGGCATCCTGATAGAGCGCCGCCTGGGCCGGGGTGAGCGGACAGAAGGCGCGGACTTCGGTCTTGGCGGGGAGGTCGGCGATAACTTTTTTGTCCGTTTTCAGCCGGCGGAGGATATAGGGACGCACCAGAGTTCGTAGGGGCCGGTATCCGTCCGGGCCGCGAGCGGAAAGGCTTTTGGCGTAAGCCCCGAAAGAGCGCGCCGAGCCCAGCAGCCCGGGATTCAGGAAATCGAATATCGACCACAGGTCGGAGAGGTGGTTTTCGATGGGTGTTCCCGTGAGGACGACGCGGCGGGGCGCCTTGAGTTCCTTGACCGCCCGGGCCTGCCGGGTGGCCGGGTTCTTGACCGCCTGGGCCTCGTCGAGCGCAGCCAGGCTCCAGGGGCGTTTCCTCAAAAATTCCGTCCTTTGGAGGACGCCGTAGGTCGTGATGACTAGGTCCAGACGGCCCTTGCGCGTCTCCAGCCGCGTCTTCCATTCCGAACCCGGTGTTTCAGACGGATGGGCATAGAGGACCTTTAGGCTTGGGACGAAGCGCTCGATTTCCGCTTTCCAATTGGCCACGAGCGAGGCGGGTACGATGAGCAAAGCGGGGGGCGTTCCCGCCTGGGCTTCCCGCCGGAGCAGGACCAGAAGTCCAAGGAGCTGGATCGTCTTGCCCAGGCCCATGTCGTCGGCCAGGCAGGCCCCGAGGCCCAGTTTGGCCAGGAAGTGAAGCCAACCCACGCCCTCGCGTTGGTACGGCCTGAGCACAGCGCGGAGCTCGCTTCCGGGATCGGAAGCTTCCGAGCGTTCCGGCCTGCGCAAGGATTCCAACACGGAGGCCAGGCTGCGGCCGGCCTGGACGCCGCACCACTCAACGGTGTCGGGTGCCGCATCCTCCGGCCGCTCCAGGCTCTCCGCGCCCGAGAGAAGACGCATCGCTTTGAGGAATGTCAGCCCGTCGCGGCCGGCGGACCGCTCCACGCGTTTCCAGTGATCCAGGAGCTCGGCCAGGCGACCGGCGTCCACCTCGACCCATCGGCCGCGGAGCGAAACAAGCCCCGAGGAGGAGGCAAGGACGGCTTTCCATTCCTCCTCGGACAAGTCCTCCCCGCCGAGGGAAACCCGCACGGAAAAATCGAGGAGAGAATCGAGCCCCAGGACGACGCCCTTTTTCTCGCCGATGGTCACGCTGACCCGCGGACGCGGCGGCCGGCCGTCCTTCCACCAGTCGGGCACGCGGACGATGACGCCGCTCGCTTCGAAGAGCGGGATCTCCTTGAGGAAGGCATAAGCTTCCCTGGGCGTCCAGGCCTGCGGCCGGTAGATCTCTCCGTTCTCGATGAGTCCGCGGATGAGCGGGCTTTTTTCGGAAGCGGCCTGCACGGGGGAGAGGAGGCGAAGAAGAGCGTTCCGGTTTTCCCGCCCGGCGTACTCCTGGAGGGCCCGGCCGAGGGGGATGTATTGCGGCTTGGATTGGTCGGACAGCCTTCCCGTGTAGGTGGCCATGAAGGCGAAAGGACGGAAGGCATTGCGTTTGTTCTCCGCGAGATGGAAAGTGACGCGGCCGACCAGGCGCCAATTCGGGTCGCGCTCTCTCAGCCAGCCGACCGGGCCCTCCGGATGCGCCGCGGCCTCCCGCCGCGCTCTGGCGTCAAGCGCTCTCCAGAGGCGGGCCAGGACATCGGGGGAGAAATACTCGAGGCCCTTCATCGGGGGGACCCGTTCCACGAAACCGCGCCAGTATTCCGCGTCCGGCTCAGCCACGCGGGCGGCGGGGTCGGTTTGGAGCCCCGGAGTGTGGCAGAGGGCCGTCAGATAGTCACGGGCAAAATTCCTCCAGAAACGGAGGGAGGGCGAAGGTTCGGCGCTCCATCTCTCGGCGGCCAGCTCCAGAAGGCCGGCCGCGGGGTCCTCGCGCCAGAGGAGGCAAAGGCGCCTGAGATGGGGCGGTCCATCGGGATCATCGGCCGGGTCGAGGTAGAGCCGGCGGGAAGGGGACAGTGCGGGCTCGGGAGAAGACCGCGCCGGAGATGCATTAGGAGACGCCGGGTGAGACATTTAGGAAGAGAATTTTATCCTCGGCCGGCGGATTGTCAAGCCGGGGGTTCTAATCTGCCCCCGGTTCCCGGTCTTCCTTGAGGGTGACCGTGTAGCGTTTCTCGGTTTTGACATAGGCTTGGATGCGTTCGACGACGGGACTCTTCCAATGGCCCTCCGCAACGGCCTTTTCGAGAGCGAACGGGTCGAGCATCGCCACCTCGTCCCACACCCCGAGCGCCCGGAGCTCATTTTCGAGTTTTTCCCTTTCATCGCTTCCTTTGGCCGGTGAGACGATGCGGTCTTTTCCCGTCACGCGCAACTTCGCAGTCGTCCCGGCGATGACCTGGACCTCTTCTCTCTCGGCGAAGGCGATGGCCGCTTCGCGGATTTGCTCGAGCTCCCCGTCAACGGTGCGCTGCTCGGCTTCGAGCTCACGCTTTTGACGCCACTTGTCCGCGTAGGCATCGACGATCTTGACGCCGGGCTCGTCTTTCCACTCATCCGCCGGAAGCCCCTCAACCTTCACCAGGTGCTTCTTGACCGGGCAGAGATCCCAGTACGGGCACCAGTCGCAGAGGGGGGATTCGCAGGGCTCGAATTCCTTGGCCTCCTCGACCCGGTCGATGAGGGCCATAATCTCCGTCTTGAGCGCCTCGAGGGCCTCGGGTGTTCTGGCCGATCTCATCTCCATATCGAAGGCGACGTAGTGCCAGACGAGCCGGACTTCCTGAGACTCCGGCCAGAGCGTCTGGACGCCAACCTGGTAGAGGGCGAGCTGCCGGTCCGAATCGACCTGGGTTTGGTCCGGAAGTCCGGAGCTCGTCTTGTAATCGTGGACTTCAAAGGCGCCGTCCGGGGTTAGCATCAGCCGGTCGATGATGCCCTTGAAGTTATAGCGTTT